>JBNKDZ010000386.1:0-3430 GCA_050288525.1 Cyclobacteriaceae bacterium | reverse complement strand
TTCAGGCCGGCCTATTGTGAACCTGAAAAAAGTATTACCAAACAGATTGATGAAGGGATACGGTTTTTTGAAAAGAAATACAAAAACATATCCTATGTGGCGTACTTCCAATCGTTCTCTAATACCTACGCTCCTTTGGATGTGCTGAAAACCATTTATTCGGAAGCTCTGGATCACCCCGGTATAACTGGTCTGGTTATAGGAACGCGACCGGATTGTATAAATGATGAAATACTGGATTATATCGGCCATCTTGCCGAAACGAATCTTGTTACTATTGAATATGGGGTGGAGAGCACCAAAAACGAAACATTACAACGTATCAACCGGCATCATGATTTTGAAACATCTGAAAAGGCTATTCGCGAAACACATAAACGAAATATAAAAACAGGCGCACATTTGATACTTGGTCTACCCCGCGAAACCAGAAATGATATGATCGGTCATGCAGGGAAGTTGTCTGCTTTGCCGCTTGATTCTTTAAAGCTACACCAGCTTCAGATAACAGAAGGAACTATTATGGCAGGTCAATACCGGAGTGCACCGGAAGAATTTACCATTTTTGAAGTTGATGAATATATTGATCTGGTTATTGAATTCCTGGAGCATCTGGATCCGGGAATTGCTATAGAACGTTTCGCAAGTCAGGCCCCTAAGGACTTTCTGATTGCACCTCACTGGGGATTGAAAAACTTCGAAATTGCCCATCGTATTGAAAAACGAATGGATGTATTAGATACCTGGCAGGGGAAAAAGTATACGCAATAATTGAATTAGTGCACATTTTTTTTCATTTTTATAAAACCGAATGAATATTCAGTCAATAATGAAAAAACAGACAATATTCGATACAACCCTTAAGCTGATCACACAGCAGGGCCTGCATGCCACTCCGGTGTCTCAGATAGCGCATGAGGCAAAGGTTGCTGCCGGAACTATTTATCACTATTTCAATAGCAAGGAGCATTTACTGGAGGAGCTATACCTGTCTGTTCTGGATGAACTGAACATACAAACATCAGAGATAGACCTTGACGGGGGAGACCTGAAGACTACTTTTTTAACATTATGGATTACTTTATTTAAATTTTTTATACAAAATCCCCTAAAATTTTTATTTTTAGATCAATATGAACATGTGCCGGCAGAAGGTGTGTCAACGGCACAGCATATGTTGAAAATAAATAAACTGAATGAGGTAATTCAGGCAGGTATTACGAGGGAAGAATTTGTGGATGTACCTGAACCTGTATTGGAAAAATTATTTTTAAGTTCTGTTACTTCTATTGTTCATATTTATCTTTCTGAAACAGTAACTATTGAAACTAAAACCGTTCAAATTGCCATGGAATGTGCATGGAATTCGGTGAAAAGATAAAAACCGAATGATCATTCGGTTTGTTAACAGGTGTATTTGTGTGTTGATCTGAAAAGATTTGTTCTACTAATATGTTTTTTCAATGATAAAGACAAAATATACCACTATACTATTCCTGTTCTTTTGTGTCTGTGCAGCTTACGGGCAAAGTGAAATAAACGTAAAGAGATTGGGCTCGAAATCCTTAAATCTTAAAAGGGGAGAAACCGTTGAGGTTGTTCCTGACAACGGATCCTCGATGCTGATTGACGGGAAGTACTTTGCCAACTATATGTATTACACGCTGGATGGTCAGGTAGTCGATACAATTGAAGTGATTTCGCATGAAGTAGAGAACAGCTTTGATACGGTTTATTTTGTGAATGCTTTGATGATGGAGGAGCATTTACTGATCTTTCATAACATTCCTGCTGATTCACTGTATTCCTTTAAAACAAATTATGTAAACCTGGAAAATCCCAATCAGAATAAATCCTACTATCTTTTTGGGTATGAAGACCTGTACGACAACATGGTGAGCTATGTTACATCCTATGATATGAATAAAAACCTGCTTCTGTTCTTTTCAAACCGTTATCGTGACAGCAATAGTGATGGAATCAATGAATTTGTCGAATTTAATAAGAGGAAGGAGGAATTCGTTGGCAAGAATGTGATATACCTGGATACAATGCATGTGGACAAGCAAAATATGGATGTCATCGCCGCTGAAATGAAATCCGGCAATATTACAAAGATCCGGGAAGCATTAATTCCATATATCGGCAAAAAGAATGTGGCAGGGATTCTGGATTGCCTGTTTTTTTATTTTGTTGTTGTAAAAGATTTTGAGAAATATTCCTTTTTCAAGGTCGATCCACTTAACGGAAGAATTGATAAGGTAAAACTGGAAGGAGACCGTTATTTCAGGTAAAAAAACTGTTCCGGAAAACAGGTGTCTCCGAAACAGTATGATTTTATTGTTATTTTATTTTCAGATCAGGTAACATCGATTGTATTTTATCAATATCCCCTTGAGGGATGTTATTCCCTTTGATTGTGAGTTTTTTAAGATTTTTCAGTTCACCAAGTACCTCCGGAAGTGTTGTCAACTTGTTATTTGCCAGATTGAGCACCTTAAGATCCTGAAGGTTTTTTATCTCCAGTGGGATCGACTGAATGTTATTATTCTTTAGGATCAACTGATTGAGTTCGGTCAGTTCACAGATCTCAACAGGAAACACATCCAGTTTCTGCATAGCACTTTTCATTTCTTCCAGAGAAGAGATGTCAAAACCACCGAGTTGAGGAAGGGTGAGCATATACCCCTGTGTTGCAGTTTTTACCATCTTTTCACGGTAAGGATTGATTGCTCCGGATGCCACAGCTGCATCATGTTCTTTTTTTGCTTCCTTATACTGATCCGCCATCTCCTCTGCTTTGAAGTTGCTGTAGTTGGCCCTGAATTGTACTAATTCAGAAGCAGGATGGACATCAGCTTTGATCCGGTTTAATATAACCATTACCGGAACATCCTTATTCAGATCATAGTTCTGCTTACGTTCATAAATCAGTTCTTTCAGGTTATCACGGGTTATGGTGGCGTTTGAAGTTACGCCAGTCCTCATGTTAATAGCATCGGATATTGAAGAAAGTGCCATATCAAAGTCCTGTAAATACATACCGGCAATGGCAAGATTTTCAAGAATGGCGATGGATACCTTTTTATCAATACGTGCTTTTTTGTCGTCAGGATTACTCTCTTCCATAGCTTTTTTCCAGATATCTACAGCTTTAAGGAGCTTGTTTTGTCCTTCCGTATTCGATTGATCATTTTCGACCAGGGCAAATCCTTCTACAGCCAGATCTTTTGCCTGTTGCAAATCGGTGTACGCATCATCTTTGATATAGTTAATTTCAAATTCTTCCGGAGTGTACCTGAATGATATGGAGGCATTAACCCATTCTTCACCGTTATTAACAGCTTCCTGCCGGGCAAATTCATTAAGTTCAGCAGCAAAATTTTCCTTTTCCTTATCATAGGCACTTGTCAGGATCAATTCAACGAAA
>JBNKDZ010000385.1:0-11728 GCA_050288525.1 Cyclobacteriaceae bacterium | reverse complement strand
CCTTTCTGAAGAACCAGGGGTGGAGATTTTGTTGTACCACTACATCCGTAAAATCATGGATACACCTTTCAGGATTGAGAACGATTACAGTGATGATATTGTGTTGCAGGTGAAAAACATCGAAAAGAAAGTGATCCGTGAAGCACACAGAGTTTTGATGTTTGTACGGTTCCAGAAAACCGCCGATGACATATTTTTTGCCCCCTTCGAACCCCTTTACAACATTTTACCTTTAACCATCAACCATTTTAAAGACCGCTTTGCTGATCAGAAGTGGATCATCTATGATAAGAAACGGGATTTTGGATTTTTCTTTGACAGAAAGACGGTTCATGAGATCAAACTGAATTTCTTTACCAAAACATCTTCTCAAGGGAAGCTTAACCAGGATATTTTACATGAAGATGAAATGTTTTTTCAGGAACTGTGGAAGGATTATTATCATTCCATAAATATCAAAGAGCGTAAAAACCTTAAAGTTCATATGCAGTTTATGCCAAAACGGTTCTGGAAGTATCTTCCTGAAAAGGATCTGACACATCCGGGTTAAAAAAAGACCTGCTCTGAAAAAACAGGCAGGTCTTTTTTTAATGATTTATTATCTGATTAGTTGTCTCCTTTGGAAACAAGACTTTTCTTCGTCAGGTCAATTACTGTTGGAGTAGCAATGTAGATTGATGAATAGGTACCGACAACAATACCAACAACCAGCGCGAATGAGAAACCACGAAGCACTTCACCTCCAAATATCAACAGGATCAGGACTACGATCAATGTTGTTACTGAAGTTATTAAAGTACGGCTAAAGGTATCATTGATAGACATATTAAATGTATCAATCATTTTCTCATGAGGTTTCAGCGCAAGGTTTTCCCTGATACGGTCAAACACAACCACCGTATCGTTAATCGAATAACCGATAATCGTCAACATGGCCGCAATAAACACCTGATCCACTTCAAATGCAATTCCGAATAACCGGGCGATGGCAAATGCAGACAATACAAACAATGTGTCATGGAACAGGGCAATAATAGCACCCAGACTAAACTGCCATCGTTTGAATCGAATAAGAATATACAGGAAGATGGCAATCAGGGAGAAGATGATCGATTCAGCAGATGCCTTTTTAATGTCGTCCGCTATCGTAGCTCCTACTTTGGATGAACCGATAATGGAGAAGTGTCCATCGTCAATCATCTTGGCATCTTGAATATATTTCTGTCCGGTTTTTTCTTCCAGGCCTTTGATAAGCATACTTTCTACTTTTTCATCAGATTCAGTAGATTCCTGCTCAACCATATAACTGGTGGTAATTTTGACGACATTACTGGCATCGTAGGTAGTAACTTCCGTACCTGCTTCTTCGAAGGATTTAGTCAGCGCCACTTTAAAATCTGATGGCACTACAGGATTATTGAATGCTACAACATATGATCTACCTCCGGTGAAATCCACACCATAGTTAAGACCACCTTCGGCAACAATCAGGATCATACCAACAACAATGATGGATCCTGATATCATATATGCAATTTTTCTTTTTGACAGGAAGTCAATTTTAAGGTTGGTGAGCAGTGAGGAAGAATACGGAAATGCAAACGACACTTTACTCTTCTCACCTTTTGCAGTCATCCATGAGATAATTACCCTGGTGATATACACAGCTGTAAAGAACGAGCAACCAATACCGATCATAAGGGTAATGGCAAAACCTTTTACAGGTCCCTGTCCGAGCATAAAGAGGATCATACCCGTAATAAATGTTGTTATGTTGGCATCGACAATAGAGCTGAATGCTTTATCATAACCGGAAGATATCGAAGCAAGCAACGAACCTCCGTTACGTAATTCTTCTCTGATCCTTTCAAAAATAAGCACGTTCGCGTCAATGGACATACCGATCGTAAGTACGATACCTGCAATACCAGGTAATGTCAGTGCTGAGTTGAGCTGTGCCAGAATACCTAATATGAAGAATATGTTGAACAGCAAGGCAACGTTTGCCACAATTCCTCCTTTGGCATAGTACGCCAGCATAAACAACACAACCACGATCAGACCGGCAACAATCGAAAGAATACCCTGTCGCTGTGCTTCTTTACCAAGAGACGGACCAACAACAGCTTCTTCCACAATACGGGTTCTGGCTGGCAGAGATCCTGCTTTAAGGATGTTGGCAAGGTCCTGTGCTTCTTCAATGGTGAAATTCCCGGATATTTCGGATTGTCCGTTGGGGATTACTACCCGGATATTCGGAGCGGACCGAACATAATCATCGAGGACAATAGCTACACGATGGTTAATTAGTTCGGAGGTGATCCTTTTCCACTCTTTTGCTCCTCTGCTATTCATGGACATCGATACCGCAGGATTCATATTTTCATCATATGACTGTCGGGCATCCGAAACCAGTTCACCGGAAAGTAAGGCTTTTTTATTTCTCGGAACACGTATTGCGTACAACCACAGATATTCATCCGGCTTTCCTTCAAAAGTGTTTGCTTTTGCGTCCCAGAGGAATTTGATATTTGAAGGAAGCATACCTTTAAGATCACCATGCATCAGGCGAGCCAGGATTCGGTTAACCTTCACGGTATCCTTGAGCAAAACGCTGCCGTTGGGGAAGCTTATCATCTTAAAGAATTGTGATTCTCCAGTATCCTGTGCCAGTGAATCAAGGCTTGAATCAGCAGAATCGGCAGAAGCCAGTTCGGAAGTATCTCCTGATACTGCAGTTAAAGAGTCTGTTTCAGCACTATCATCCTGAAGCGCGTCAAGCTCATCTACTTCAGGCTGTTGAAGGTTCAGAGATGTGGTATCAGCCGATTTATCTCCTCCTTTTGCCTGATCTTCTTCCGCCAGTCTGTTATTTATGCTGATCATGGATTGATAAAGCTGTTCTTCCGTAAAATTCACCACTTCCCAGAATTCAAGTTTTGCAACCCCCTGAAGGAGTTTATGTACCCTGGCTTTGTTTTCAACACCGGGCAACTGGATCTGAATTCGGTTGGTACCGGTGATCGGCTGAATATTGGGTTGTGAGGTACCGAAACGGTCAACACGAGTTCTCAGGATATTGAATGACCGGTCAATTGCCTGATCCACTTCCGTTTTTAATATTTTAACGATTTCGGAATCAGTAGATTTGCGGCTTATCACTCCTTGATTTGCTGAATTGGCAAATATCTCATAAAGTTTCCTGTTAGGGCTTAATTCCTTGAAGGACTTATAGAACAGATCGACAAAATTTTCCTGGCTGCTGGCTTGTTTTTGACCGGCCATCTGTAATGCTTCAAGAAAATCTTTGTCTTCACTCTGGCCGCTCTTTCCCTTAATGATATCAACAGGAGAAACTTCCAGGGTGACGTGCATACCTCCCTGAAGGTCAAGACCAAGACTAAGTTCGGTCTCTTTGATATCTTTATAGGTAAAATCAGCTCCAAATAAATTATACACAGGCTCGTTCCATACCGAATCGAGGTATGCCTGTTTCTTTGAAAAGTCTGTACCGGTTTCTGTCTGGGCATATTTTATTGCTTCTTTTTGTACCCTGTTGGATACAAAAGTGAATGACAGATAGTAAAGGCATAGTAATGTGACAATGACTGTCAGAAATACAATGATTCCTCTGTTTTTCATAATGATATATGTTTAATTATTGATTTTTTTCTATTGGATGACGGTTGACGGACTGATAATACAAGAACTATGGGGCGTTCGGAGAAATGATTTGCCTGAAAAGGACTTTATAAAAGTTTGTATAAAAGATCGAAGTGTCGAAAACAGGATGCGCTTTGACATCTGCTTTTTCTGCAAATGGTATTTCAAAACAAAAATCTGAGTGAAAAACCAGATGAGAGATCTGTGTGACTGCCTGAACTATATCTACAGATAATTGTACCGGAGCATCTTTATCATTACCTGTTTTATTTGTATTCTCACATTCCGAAATGTCCTGTTTTGTCAGGTAGCCGGAATAGGAATTTCCGGTTGTGGCAACCAGAAATATTACTACAGATAATATGGTGATAATGAAATATTTCACAATTTGAATTTGTCAAGGCGAGCAAAGGTAAAAATTCCTTTCAAAAATTCAAGTATTTTGGATTAATAATAGAGGAGGAGCAAGGAACAAGGGGCAAGGAGCAAGGATTTTTGTCTGGGCGCAAAGCACATTGCACAGAATTTTTTCCAAAGTGCATGTTGTTTCATGAACATTTCTCTACTCGGAGGTAAAGATCTGAATATTGAAGGCTATTATACTGATATACAACGTAAACGATGTTTCAGGGGCGATTTTGAGCCGATTTTATACAATGGATAAAATTTGGAATTTGTATGGATAATTTTCTTTTTTAGCTTAGTAAAAAACAATATTTATAGTAGTTTTGTTCATATTGATCATCAACTTGTCTATATCAGAAAATGTCAAATAAAGGAAAAGTAGCACAGGTAATTGGTCCTGTAGTAGATGTTAATTTTGAATCCTCAGGTATTATCCCGAAAATTTATGACGCACTTGAAGTAACCAGGCCGGATGGTCATGTTATTGTTCTGGAGTGTCAACAACACCTGGGAGAAGATCGTGTACGAACAGTGGCGATGGATAGTACTGAAGGTTTGATGCGCGGAATGGAAGTGCTCGATACGGGCGGACCGATAAAAATGCCTATTGGTGAAGATATCAAAGGGCGGTTGTTTAATGTGGTAGGAAAAGCTATTGATGGCATGGATCAGCCAAAAGTAAAAGATAGCCTTTCAATACACAGACCGGCGCCAAAATATGAAGATCTTTCTACGTCTTCGGAGATTTTGTATACCGGGATCAAAGTGATCGATCTTCTTGAACCCTACGTTAAAGGAGGAAAAATCGGTTTGTTTGGTGGTGCAGGTGTTGGAAAGACGGTACTGATCATGGAATTGATCAATAACATTGCCAAAGCATACTCAGGACTTTCAGTGTTTGCAGGTGTGGGAGAACGTACCAGGGAAGGTAACGACCTACTACGGGAAATGCTGGAATCAGGTGTTATCAAGTATGGCGATAAATTTTTGAAATCCATGGAAAAGGGCAACTGGGATCTTTCGCTGGTTGATGAGAAGGAACTGGCAAAATCACAGGCCACACTGGTATTCGGACAGATGAATGAACCTCCGGGAGCGCGTGCCCGTGTAGCATTATCAGGATTGACGGTTGCTGAATACTTCAGGGATGGTGACGGATCCGGTAAAGGACGCGACATCTTATTGTTTATTGATAATATTTTCCGGTTCACCCAGGCAGGTTCCGAAGTATCGGCCCTTTTGGGAAGGATGCCCTCAGCGGTAGGATATCAGCCTACACTCGCAACCGAAATGGGTGAGATGCAGGAACGTATTACTTCAACAAAACACGGTTCAATCACTTCCGTACAGGCTGTATATGTGCCTGCGGATGACCTTACCGACCCTGCTCCGGCGACAACTTTCTCACACCTCGATGCGACTACTGTGCTTTCAAGAAAGATTGCCGAACTTGGTATCTATCCGGCAGTAGACCCCTTGGATTCAACATCCCGGATCCTGAATCCGGAAATTCTTGGTGATGAACACTACAATACCGCTCAAAGGGTAAAAGAAATTATTCAGCGCTATTCCGAATTGCAGGATATTATTGCAATCCTGGGTATGGAAGAGCTTTCTGACGAAGACAAGCAAGTGGTTCACAGAGCCCGAAGGGTACAGAGATTCTTATCTCAGCCATTCCATACTGCCGAAGCCTTTACGGGTATGAAAGGGGTACTTGTCGATATAAAAGATACCATCAAAGGATTTAATATGATCATTGACGGTGAATTTGATCACCTTCCTGAAGCAGCCTTTAACCTGGTAGGTACTATAGAAGATGCTGTAGAGAAAGGTGAACGACTGATGGCCGAAGCAAAAAGTTAATTTAAAAAACTGTTTATATGCACCTCGAAATTGTCACTCCGGATAAAATAATATTTGATGGTGAAGTGCAATCCGCAACCTTTCCTGGCTGTGACGGATCATTTCAGGTATTGAAAAATCATGCCCCAATGATCAGCGCTCTGGCAAAAGGAAAGGTTGTGTATGTCGATTTTAACGGAAAACATGAAGTACGCATACTGAGCGGGATCCTCGAAGTGCATAAGAATAAAGTGATCCTGCTTGCCGAAGGTCTTGAGCCGGAACGAAAACCTTCTGAAACCGTTTAACCAAGCGTTTCTTTTAAAACAGGTAACGATTTAATCTCTCCGGGGCCTCCCAGGTGGAACCGGTAAAAATCCAGGATGTAATTCAATATCGTATTTCGTTCATTCCTGTTCAGTTTTGGTATTGTCATAAAATCCGTATCAATAAACACCTGCAAAGCATCAATTATCCTTTCATCCCTGGTAAGAATACCTACTTCGTCCATCATAAGGCGGGATGATTCAGGCTGTATACCCATAAAAGAAGTAAGTTTCATTAAGAAATGGAGATGAAAATTTTCGGCCCCGGTTTCCATTCTGTCAAATGCAATGATGGCATTTTCAAGATATTCAAACAAGGACGGATTCGCTCCTTCATCGCGCAGGATCTTGTTCATAAATTCGGTAACAAACAGTGCTATGGATGTTTTTTTAATATCAAATGGTATGGAATGAAATGTGAACGAACTTTTTATTTCACTTATTCGGTTAATATCCTTTTTAGGGTGAAAGTATACAACCAGATCCAGTAAGGTGAGCGGTTGGAAAAGTGCAATTTTTGTTCTGGCTTTATTGCTTCTGACATGATTTACAACATACGACTGCATCCCGTATTCCGAAGTGAATATGCGGGCAATGATGGATGTCTCCCTGTATTTGATATAGGATAATGCGATTCCTCTTGTTTTTTGAAGCATTATTTTATCACAGCAAACTTTCCTACAAATGTTTCTGAGCCGTCATCATTCGAACTAAAGATCAGGTAAACCCCGGAAGAAACCTTTTTACCACGTACATCCGTCAGGTCCCAGCTAAGGCTGCCTCCCTGAGCCCGGCTCTGGTAAACAAGATTTCCTGAGACATCGGTAATCTTAACCTCTCCAAACTGTACCAGTCCGGTGATCATAAGCAAATTATTGAAATCAGGTCTGACAGGGTTCGGAAATACCTTTACTTCCGAATGGGTCGCTTTTCCGGTAGTAGAGGTGCTCCTGAATGAGGCTAAACCCCGGTCAGTAGCAAAGAAAACCTCCCCTGATTCAGCGTTGACGGCAATATCAAGGATAATATCGGAGGGTAACGGACTATTATCGGAATTAAACTCATAATAGACCTGTTCGGTGTTACTACCGTATAGCCACACGCCTTTGTTCGTTCCGATCCAGATCCGGCTTCCGGGATCAGAGGCAATACAATTTATGCGTTCTCCGTTCAGAAAGACTTTTTCGTTGTAATAAGGTCTCTGGACATTAACATAATTGAATCCGGTATTTTGTCCTTCAGACACGTAGTACAGTGCAAGATCCGGATTCGGAAAATAGGCCGGACCATCTTCCGTGCCGATCCATATTTTCCCTTCACTGTCTTTTATGATGGAGGTAATCGTGTCCCCCGGAATGCCACCATTACCTTCAATGCTGTTAAGCCTGCGGCTGTATTCATCATTAAAAACAATTATATCACCTGAAGTACCTTTTACCGGATTGATTAGTGCCCACTTGTCATTCCGGTCTGTTACAATAATATCGGTGCAATACCGGGCAACAGTTTGTGATACAGGTCTCTCCGACCATACACCTTCAGGGTCTAAGGATAAAAAAGGTGTACTGGTATCATGGTTGGTCAACCAGAAATTGCCGCTTCTGTCGGTAGCAATGCCTGCTGTTTGCGTATACGAACTATTGCTTGATGCAGTTTGTAAAAGACTGCCCGGACTTTCATCATCAATAATTTCAAAAGTATTATTTCCATCCCATGACAATAAACCGTCCGAGAAGGAGGCGAACATATACCTTTCATTATTGAAAGCAACATCGATCAAATCATGTATTACAGGCGTACGAACCGTATTTTTCAGGCCGGAAGAATTATAATTCCGCCAGGTGCCATTATCAAACACAAAAAATCCATCGTCAATCCTCTGAGGAACGAAATCTTTGTTATACCTTCCTGAAAGGGCAAAAATCGTGTTATTCATATATTTAAGACGGAATGTTTCATCCGAATAGGGACCTGATGGGGTAAATACTTCCGTTCCGTTCGGGATCTGTTTAAGGAGGCCAAGGTCTTTGTCTCCGATCCACAATTGCGACTGGTTATCAAACATAGCACTGACAGGTCTGGATATTCCTTTGGTAATAGTTGTTTCGGAATCACCATTCACAAGATGTATTTCGCCATCACGGCATACAATCAGATTATTGTTTGAAAACCCTATAAAATTAACCGGAGAAGGATATTGTTTGTCATATAATTGCCAGGAATTTTCGGATTTTTCATACAGGAGATTATTTGAGGACAAGGCAATTAACCTGTTTCCATCGGTTATGATATGAGGAAAAGACATTACAGGAATTCCTTCATCAGATACAAACTGATGCCAGTTATTAAAATCTTGCAGGTTATAACCGGTTAACGAAGCTCCAAGGACACCATTATCGGTAGCTATAAATATGGAATCGTTATAAAAGGTGGTCTGGAATACCGATATACTGCTGCCTTCCGGACCGATATTGATATAATTTTCTGCGATGTCAAAGTTATCCCTGTCAAAAACAACAACACCTGTTCCTGTTGAGACATAAATATCGTTATTATGATAGCCGACATGATAAATTTCTTTTGGACTATATATGTCGGCATTGAGGATGGCATCCTGGTTAATGATGGTATTTTCTTTCAGAAAGTCAATATTTCCATTTCGGTAACCTATTGTTAGGAGATCGTCTGCTTCGTTGTAGGCCATAGCTCCAATACCTGTATCGCTGTAACCATCCAGTTTGGTTTGCCTGTTGATACTGTTATCGGACTGATCAAAATAAAAAAAACCATTTTTCGAGGAGGCATAAATTTTTTCTCCGGCAATCTCTATGCATTTTACATTAGAATAATTGAAATGGGTGCGCCAGGTACCAACAGGAATGTCTGATTGTGATATACCTGTTAACGGGTATGCCAGAAGACAAAAAAAGGGTAGTATTTTAAAGTTCATCATGTCGTTTGCTCATATCTTCGAAATAACATTTTCGGCATCGCGCCTCATAAATATCCTTTTCCCCAAGCATCACTTTTCCTTTAAGATGTGCTTTTCTGTAGGAATAGCCCGCTATTGAGCCGCATTTCATACAAATAGCATGCATCTTTGTGATAAAATCTGCTATGCTCAGGAGATCACTCATAGGGTGAAAAGGATTTGCCATATAGTCCATATCAAGACCGGCAATGATTACCCTTTTGCCTGAATTTGCGAGCTTCCTTGCAACACTAACGATATTTTTATCAAAAAACTGTGCTTCATCAATACCAATCACATTACATCCTGACGATAACAAAAGAATATCATCTGCAAATTGCACAGGGGTGGATCGGATGGACTTTTTATCATGAGAGACTACATTTTCTTTATGATATCGTGTGTCTGTATCCGGTTTAAAGATTTCCACATTCTGATTGGCGATGAGCGCCCTGTTAAGTCTTCGTATCAATTCTTCCGTTTTTCCGGAAAACATTGAGCCGCATATCACTTCAATCCATCCGCTATAATTCGTGTCCTTACCGGTAATTTTGCCAAAGTTGGGCTCAATGAACATTATTAAAAGAATATTTGTACGGTTTAAAATTAGGAAGAATAAAAAAAATATCTCTTTAATCATTACAATTTTTTAAAATCCAATCAGTAGGTATAATTCCGGATAGGTATTATTTTTACGCAAAAAGAACCTGAGCAATAATGGAAAGTAAAATAAATCACGAATCCATAACAACATACAGCAAATCCTATGCGGAGAAGTTCCTTAATTCCTTCTTCTCAGATAAGTCCGTAATTACAGGACCTGAGATTCTTGAATTATGCAATGTGAAACAGGTAAATCTTTTTGTGATCAGGATCTTATTCAAAAAATGGAAGAGCGAAACAGAAAACCTTAAGAGTCCCTATTTTGATTACAGTTCGATAGAAATACGGGAAGCGTTAAACAACCTGATGAATTTGTTAAGTAAGAGCATTTCCATCAGCAAAGATGATTTTCGCCCTATACTTACCGAGGCAACTTATAAGACCTTACTTTTAATTTTTTCACCATATGAATATTATCTCAGAGAAATAAGTCATCCTGATTTCAATACCATCTCCATCCAGGATCTCAGGGATATCAATAAATACATAAAGATAAATAAGCTTCTGATGGAGGCGTATATCCGGGAATTTGAGAACAATAATATTGAGGAGGTTTTTAAGGAAGATGCCATAAAAATGTTTAATGATGCCTGTGAGTCTATCAAGGAAATTCCGGACGATTTTGATACATACCTTGCCGCTTTTTCAGAAGTATTGCCTCTTGAATTGAGTATGATCTATTCGGATGTCAGCATAGAAGATTTTGAGGATAATCAGGAATTTTCGAACATGGAAAGCACTGAAAATGAATCCGATAGCAACAGAAAGACGCTTCTGGATACCTTAGCAGCAGAGAAAACAGAAAGTCTGGCTGATATTCATGAAAAACAGCATATCACAGGAATTAAGAAAAGCATCACCATTAACCAACGGTTTATGTTTATTAATGAATTGTTCAGCGGCAACCAGGATGAATTTGAGATGGTGATCAATTATCTGGATAATTGCAATACCAAAAAAGAAGCTTTGGAGTTCATAAATATCAATTACGTAGAAAAGAAAAACTGGGACCTCGATAAAGAAGAGGTCCAGGAATTTTTTGATGTCCTCACAAAGCGATTCTTATAGGAACAATCTGAAACGATCAGTTTGTCCGGATTATATGATTGTTTCCCTGATGAGAATGTTCCCTGATCAGGGAGTTAAAGACATTGAGAATACGTTTGGCAATACCTGTCCAGCCGAAATTCTGCCGTGCAAATCGTGCCCCTTCAACAGAGATCTCTTTGGATAGATTCGGATACAACATAGGCAATGCAAGCATGGCTCCGTATTCTTTCGGCCTGTTCGGATCTGCAAACAATGCCTGATTCCCAAAATCAATCAGCTCACATAGTCCTCCGTGAACGGTCACAACAGTAGGGATACCGCATGCCATGGCTTCAATAGCCACCATGCCGAAGGGTTCGTACCTGGATGACAGGGCGAACACATGCGCACAGCGGTAATAATTTGCCAGATCTTCATCCGGGATATAGGGTTTCCAGATGATCTTATCTTCTACGCCGATATCAGCGGCTATTTTTTTAAGTTCATTAAGTCCTTTTTCATCCCTTTTGGAGTTATCACTTCCGATAGCTGCCATCAGTTTGGCATCAGGGACCAGATCAATTAATGTAGGAAGTGATTTGATAAGGAGGTCATGCCCTTTGTTTTGTGCCATCCTTCCAAGAGCCAGGACATAGTTGTCCTCAAATCCGAATTTTTTCCTTAGTTCTTTTTGATCTTCTGATCGTACAGGTGAGAACCGGTTTTCATCCATCCCGGGAGGGATAACTGTTATCCTGCGATCCAATACATCGTATTGTTTGGTCAACAGTTCATTCTGTGGTTCTGTTGTTGCAATGACATGGTT
>JBNKDZ010000384.1:0-12692 GCA_050288525.1 Cyclobacteriaceae bacterium | reverse complement strand
CGCTACATGATCTATGAAACCAACCACCCTACGGTACCTTTGCAGAAAGAATTGGAATATCTGAAGCATTTTATCAGCCTGCAAAAGCAGCGTTACAGAGATCCTGATTTTATCAGCCTGGTCGTACCGGCAATGTGTGATGGAATTCAGGTTGCCCCCATGCTTATGATCCCGTTTGTGGAAAATGCCTTTAAGTTTGTAGCAACGGATGTCCGTTATCCGGCGATCGAGATCGGTATTTCCTGCAATGACCGTGTACTTGATTTTGAATGTAAAAATTATTTCCATCAGCATTCTGTCTCAAAAACGCATACCGGAGGTGTGGGGCTTGAAAATGTTAAGCGAAGATTGGAGCTGATCTATAAGGACAAGTATACGCTCAACATCACCAAAAACGATGGTCTGTTTCATGTATCACTCAAGCTGCAACTATCATGAACCTGACGTGTATCATTATCGAAGACGAACCCCTGGCCATCGAAAAACTCGAAATATTCATTCGCAAAACGTCCATGCTTACGCTAAAAGGAAGCTTTAGCAATGCGATAAATGGTCTGGAATACCTGCAGGACAACCAAACTGACATCATTTTCCTCGATATTGAAATGGAGCACCTGAACGGCCTTCAATTCCTGAAATGTCTTCAGCAGAAACCCTATGTCATCGTCACCTCCGCGTATGCCCAATATGCGCTGGAAGGATACGAGCTGAGTGTATTCGACTACCTTTTAAAGCCGTACGACTATGACCGGTTTTTGATGTCCGTCAACAAAGTAGCTGAAGACTTCAAACAGAAACAACGAAAAGCCCCGGACGATCACCGGCATATTTTTATAAAAACAGAAAACCGGCTGGAAAACATCCATACTGACGATATTCTGTACGTGGAAGGCATGCGGGAATACCTGCGGATTGTTTTGCCTGATAAAAAGATTATGTCCAAGATCAGTTTCAAACAGTTGCTCGAACAGTTGCCCGCCAGCCACTTTGTTCAGGTACATAAATCATGGTTGGTGCAAATCAGTAAAATAGAATCGATCGAGCGCAACCGCATAAAGATAGGTAATATGCTGATCCCCATCGGCAACACATTTAAAGATGATTTTTATGAAAAGATAAAGTCGGAATGGTAGACAAAGTCTGGTTTTATTCCTGAAACTGATTTTTTACTAAAAATTGGTTTGTAATTTATACTTATTAGCTGTTTCAGTTAAATTGGCATTTGGATTTCTCTCTTCGAATATCGCTTTAAAAAATATCCCTCTATCTTTTTCACTCACAATAAGCCTGTCATTCCTTACCGTTTTTTTTGCTTTTTTTCCATATATCTCAATTGATCATTTCTGTTTTTTACATATCATTTCACCAAATTCATTTCCAAAAACAAAACCCTGTCATACTTTTTTCTTTGATGAGGTTTATTGGTTTTTTGGTATAATTGATTTGTATAACCATGCTGATTTAATGAAGGTATTTTGTCGCATATCATGTGTTGCTCAATGAAGATATGACGTAATACCTTCCGGTGTCTGTCAATGGTCATGGTGCCATCGACACATTTTGGTTCTGTTAACTCCGGTTGTCCGTATAATTCACCTGAAATATTTGCCACAATGATATCTGATGCAATGCTGTCGATCGTACATTCATTTGTAACAGTATGCAATGATCTTGCTTCATGCTGGATCGGCAAACGATAAATCCATTTTTTACCAACCTCAAATTGGGCGCCAATCTCACCTAAACTCTCCGGACCAAACCTGAAGATCTGGCGGACTTTGGCCCTGATCCAGTTCGAGTGGAACATGGTATTATAAAATTCGTACAATCCCCGCTGAATTTCCAGCGGTTTTTGATCAATCCGGTTTATTTCATCCTTTATATTTACATAAAACTCCTGCCAGTTTGTTGAATTTGTAGCAGACAGCTCATATTCAATATTCAGGGTATTGTTTGTTATCACATCCGTGTTGATATAATTTCCATTACCTTCTGTACTAATCCTTAAGGTATCATCTTCCGCTATCCAGGTCCAGTCCACGGACAAATAGTTAAAATCAACACTTTGTAAAGAAGTATCTCCTTTACCGATCAACCGGAATTTGGCATCAATGAAATATTTGTAATATTCGGGCAGATACGATCTCAGTTCCTCCTGAATCTGATACACCAGGGTATCGCCGGGTTTCAATTCAAATTCCGGCACATTGTCACTTAGATATTGTGGATTTTCTGTTTTTGTCGAATTGCTGCAACTGAAAGATATCCAGCCTAAAAGAAAGATTAGTGCCCATGTTGCAGTATGTGAAATGTAATTTTTTGCCATTTTGTGATATTTATTTGGTGAGTACATATTTAATATCTTGTTCAGTAGCATATTTTCCTTCTATGTACCAGGTCAATAAATCTTTAAATGTCATATCTGTTGTTTCTCTTTCTGCTTTTTGAAATTCAGGTTTATAAATATTCAGTTGATTAAACGTCAATAGTTCAAGGACTTTCAATGGCAGCCATATGGAGAGTGTTAACAGATTCAGAACAACCATTCCCGGATCCATTAATTCTCCCTCAGAATAAAAGTGTTTTTCAAAATCAAAATCCTGATAGTCCAATTCAAATTTCTCAACGAACCGTGCAATCAAATCATAACTATCATCTCCCATCATGCCCATATCTTCTTCAATTTTGGTCTTTAAATTCAATACTTTTTCACCTGACTCATTTTCCAAAAAAGTTTTTAAAACAGCATAAGCAAATCGCAATTTTGAAAAATCGATTTCTTTTTCTTTTCGTTCCATATTTCTTCTTAATTGTTAGTCCGATATTAACCTCAGTATACAATGTTAATCTTAACTTAACAACTGTCATTTTTAAGTTTTTGGCTAAATTCTGTAAAATTTTTAAAACAAGCTTCTCCCATACTGTTCGTAGGTACTGTCTGAACAGTATTTTGGGATTTACAGATAACATACAGAATTTTTTATTTTACCTTGGGAAGTTGTTTCTCTTCTTAATCAACGCTGACAGGTCTATAGACGCTGTCAGGTTATTATCTCGAATAATTAAAATCCTACCAGCGCAAGCATACTTACGCTGTATGAACAGGATTTCGGTGTTTATAGATTACTAAGATCAAACCAATCTTATCCATCTTATAATCTTAGTAATCATGTTCTGCCATTATTTTGTCACCTTTGGATCGGGATTGCAAATCCCTGAATTGTACTACGGAATAAAATATTCGGGTGTCGTTTAAAACTGATGCCCAGCTTTAACTTTTTTATAAACCACGATAAGTTAAGGGTCAGACATCTTTCACTACCTCTTTACAGACAAGTCTGAAGACTTTTCCCATGCGCAGGTTCCAAGAGACGTTACACTTAACTCTTGAAACAGGTTAGTCTCTTTCATCGGAAGACTTGGGATCATGGGGGGGATCATTTGATAGTTCGGATATTTTACCAATATATCCTGCTCCCATAATTATATTTCCTGATTCATCATACTGGGCAATATATGCGGGATTCTTCATGCTGAACCCCAAATTCCTAGTCACAATCTCCTTATTATCACCTTTTTTCATTATCCTCCTTTGGGAAAAAAATTCATCCTCTTAATTCCTTTTCCCCTCTTTATAGACAAGTCTGAAGACTTTTTACATGGCCAAGTTCCAAGAGACGTCCCGAAAGTAACTTTCGGATCTTAACTCTTGAAACAGTTATGCTTTTTCATCTGGAAGACTTGGGATAGAGGGGGTTGTCTATTATTTTTTATATACTACTCCCAGAAACGGGGGAAGAAAGACTATTTCCTAATAAAAACAATTGTATCTATTATTTCATTAGTTCTTGATGCTCGATAAACAGGAATCAATAGAGTATCATTTTGTAAATCTCTATTATGTCGATAAATTTGTAAATTCTTATCCGTCTGTGTAAAACCTTCCAATCCATAATCATCAAAAAAACTTTCATTATTTGTCCTAATAATAATATTGACAAAATCTGGTTTTATTGTATTGTCATCTCTACCAACATACCAGGGTTCTTCTGAGAATATCTCCAAAATGGTACTTGATAAATTTTTACATATAGAATCACAAGTGTTTGAAATGTTATAACTACTAATATAAGTTTTTCTTTCAATTGATTCTGAAACACTTACACTAACTCCTAAATGTCCTCCTGTATTACATGATATCAATAACACACTCATTGAGATAAATATTAGATATTTTATTTTATTCATCTTCTTTAAACATAGCATTATATTCTTCAACTGTCATTACTTCTCCTACTTCAATAGATGGTACCTTAACTTCAAAATGTTTTCGCCAATCTAATGATGCTAAATGATTGATTATAACAAAGTCAAGATTAGGAATAAGACTTCCTCCCCACTGATAGTTACCAGATTCATTGAAAGCTTTATCCCAAAGATTTACGCAACTTTGACCAACAACAATATAATGGGTCTTAACCGCTTTAGAAGCTGCCTCTTTTATTCGTTCATCTGTTTCCTCATCAGTTCTTATGCCGAATGCCCTATCATAAAGCGTATTACCATCACTATCTTTATTAAGATCACTGTTAAAGAAATCATCCAAAGATCCTACTTTTACTCCATCCTGATAACCAACAGACTTCCCAATCAACCCATGAGTCGCCGTTCCATTTTTTGCATATAAATACCAAACATCTCCTTTACCAACCAATATTGCAGCATGTCCAAATCCCATAGCCCCATTTACATCATTTAGAATAATAAAATTTCCTCCATCAGGATCTCCATAAATCACTGGATTATTCCCCATCCCTAAGTACGAAGAAAAATCTACTCTTTCTGGATCCACCGTCATCCACCTCCCTATCACCGGATCGTACTGTCTCAACTCAAAGCTATTCCACCCCGTCTCTTCATCATACTCTGCGAACTGGCCTTGATACCCGAATCGATATGGCTCGCTGGCACTAAACTAATTATCGTTTCTCATAAGGAGCATGTTTCGGATACACATAAGGTTTTGTTTTAAGTTCTTCCATAAGCACCTCAACAGCCTTAAGTATCTGCATGTCCTTCCCTTTAGCAAGCTGTGCCGGATCTTCCTTAACTTCAATGTCGGGGTCTACACCATATCCTTCCTTGAACCACTTCCCGTCAGGATCGTACATTCGGAAGGTCGGAGCTGTTACATATCCCCCATCGATCAATGAAGGTGTGCCTGTTATACCGATCAACCCGCCCCAGGTTCGTGTTCCGATCAGTGGGCCGGCGCCTGATTTCTTGAAGTAATCCGGAAATGCATCTCCTCCCGAACCACTCCATCCGTTTATCAGCATCGCTTTCGGACCGAAGTTGGCAACCTGTGGCCACTGCCAGTCTTTGCCGTCCCGAACTGCCCAGAAAGCAAGTGGCTTCCGGTTGAGCATCTCTACAAACCGGTCGGGGATCATTCCTCCATTGTTAAACCGTTCGTCAATAATAAGCGCATCTTTATGCCATTGTCCGTAAAACTGACGTGCCAGCTGGTTCAGACCATCCACTCCGGTACTTTGTACATAGATATACCCGATCTTACCATCGCTGGCAACATCCACCGCTTTCCGGTTTGACTCAATCCACTCAAGATGTCGCAACGGAGCTTCATTTGATATGGTTTCAACAAGAATTTTTCGTGATCCTTCCATTATTGGCTGACTGTTTACGGTGAGTTCCACTGTTTTACCGGCAAGGCCCTGAAATGCATGATAGGGTTCCTTGTTGCTTTCCAGAGGAATACCATTGACTGCCAGGATATAATCTCCTTCCTTCACTTCCACACCTGAAACATCCAGTGGTGACTTAAGTTCAATATCCCATGACGCACCTTTAACAATATGTTTGATAAAATACTTACCTTCTTTTTTGCCCCAATCGATACCTAAATACCCAATATCCAGTCTTTCGGCCCGTTCTTCATCCCCTCCGCCACGATAGGTATGTGAAGCGTTCATCTCACCAATCAGTTCTCCTATCACATAATTAACATCTTCTCTTGATTGCGCATCATCGAGAAGCTTTTCATATTGGCCTTTCACGGCTTTCCAGTCCAGACCATGCATATTTTTATCATAGAAATAATCCCGCTCAATACGCCACGCATCTGTAAACACCTGTTTCCATTCTTCTTTAGGCACCAGCGACATCCTCATCTCGGACGTTTTGAGCATTTTTCCCATTTTCTGGTTCTCCTTTGCATCGATAATAGCAAAGCTCCTACCCTTACCGACGATCATCTTCTCACCATTATGAGCAAGCTTGTAGCTGTTGACCCCTTTAATGATCTCTTTCACTTTTCGTTCTTCCAGATCATAATATTTTACTGAATTCTCTTTCTCTTCCGATCCGGTATTAGGTGACTGCAGAAAGATTACTTTTCCTTTTACAGTGCTTAACAATCCGTAATTACCCGGTTCTATAGGAAGGATGACCGCCCTGCTTTCGAAACCGTCAAGATCTATTTCGACAGGTGCTGTTTTTTCTCCGTCTTTCTTTTCACCGTTTTTATCTTTTTTATCCTTTCCTTCTTTTTTTGACGTTTCCTCCTCTTTTTTTATTTCCACTTCATCATTTTTGGGGTAAAGAGGAGATTTAACGTCTTTTCGCAGCGGAACAACCGCAATCTGTGAGGTATTGGGATAGATAAATGAATTTTCAAAGTTGCTGAACAACGGATTGAAACTTCGTTCAGTCGTAAAATATAGATATTTCCCTTCGGGATCAAACGCAGGGCTAGAGTCGTAATAGAAGCCGCTGGTCACCTGATGTTTTTGGTTATTTTTTGTGTCATAAAGAAACAGCACATTGTTCCGGTTGTCCACGCCCCGTGAATACGCGATCCATCTGCTGTCGGGAGACCAGTTGACCTGAAACCCGTTCAATGCACCCTGATACATCCACAATCCCTGATCGATGGTTAAGGTTTGCTTTGTCTCAAAGCTAAACAAATTGATTTTCATGGCCTGATCGATGAAAGCCAGCTTTTTGCTGTCCGGTGACCAGTAGATATGATATCTGAAACCATCAGTAAAACTGGAGTATGTAGAGGTAGTATTTGAAGTCAGATCGGTAATCGTCAATTGATATTCACCGGAGGCATCACTCCAATAGGCAATTTTCTTCCCATCGGGCGACCATGCAGGAAACCGCTCAGCCGAACTGCTTTTTTGTGTAAGATTGGTAACAAATCCATGCTCTAAAGGCAATGAAAAGATCTCTCCTCTTGCTTCAATTACCGCTCGCTTGCCATCAGGAGAAATATTGAAATTACCTATTTTATCATCTGTTTTAATATTTTGTGGCTGCATAGCCAATTGATCTGTGATCAGGTTAATCTCTACCTCCTTATATTTTTCTGTCTGAAGATCCAGAAGATATAGCGTTCCATTTGCTTCAAAAACAATTTCTTCAGGGCCCATGGACGGGAAATGCACATCTGCATCAGCAAAATCTGTAATCTGAGCTACCCCTTTTGTCTCCAGGTTATATGACCAGATATTGGATCTTTTGCTGGCTCCCCGGTCTGACAGGAAGTAAATTTTGTTTTGATGCCACATCGGAAGTTCATCATTGCTATTGCTGGTGATGATATCTTCTGCCGTGTTATTTTCCAGCTCAAATAATGTTATGTTTGTTGCCATGCCCCCTGCATACCGTTTCCATGTCCTGAAAACCCTTGAACGTTGTGTATAGACAATTTTTTTACCGTCAGGCGACAGACTTCCGAACTCACCATATGGAACAGGAAGTTTTTCAGGCATACCCCCATTTTGGTCGATCAGAAAAAATTGCGAAAAACGTTGTTTCCCACTTTCCCTGGAAGATGAGAATAATATTTTTTCACCGGACGGAGCCCAGTCAAGCAACCGGTCACCATAGGTATGATAGGTCAGTCTTTCAGGAACACCACCGGTAACAGACATAACGAAAACATCTTCATTTCCCTGATAATTGGCAGAAAACGCTATTTTGGTGCCATCCGGGGAGAATCGGGGAAATAATTCAGTGCCTTTCGGTGAACTGAGCCTTTGAGCTGTACCTCCGTCTTTATTCACGATCCAGATATCACCTGCATATACGAATGCAATCTGTGATTTTGACACGTCAGGAAAACGCATTATGCGCGCGCTGATCTGACTAAAGGAAGTCATGGAAAATAAGAGAAAAAAGATAAGAAGAACAGGAAATTTACGGTTCAGGTTATGCATGATTGAAAGATTTTATTGAATACTTAATCAAAAATTAAAATACAAAAAAAGAACTAAGCTGTCCTGATAAATTTCAACATTGGTTCAAAAAATAAATAAACGGCATGGAAAGCGTACTGAAGGGGAATAGCCGGACATAAAAAAAGAGCCATTCTGATATTCGAATGGCTCTTTATGTGATTTAATATTTATTTAAAACGATATTTCTGAGAAAGTTCGTGCCTGCGGACCGGTCATGGATTTGACCGATTCCAGTTTTTTATAATACGGGTACAGCTCGCCAAGGTTCGATTTTAACATTCTTTCCTCCTGTTCTTCTGTAAGTCCGCTGATTAATTCTTCCAGAGCAGATTTTTGTTCGGGATAGTATCTCAGGGCATAATCATCTGATATCCCGGCCTTTTGAGCGGCTATATCAATAGCATCATCAAGGTTACCGATCATGTCAACCAATCCGTTTTCAACAGCTTCAGTACCTGTCCAGATACGCCCCGAAGCCAATTGCTCCAATTCTGATACTTCCATATTCCTTCCGGAAGCCGCTTTGGTAATAAATGAATTATACGCCTCTTCCGTGATATTCTGGAGAAACGCTTTTTCGTATTTATCCAATGATTTTGTCATCGAATAAATGTCCGAATATTTCCCTGTTTTCACCTTGTCGGTTGTAATACCAAGTTTTTCATTCAAAAATCCTTTCGTATTAAAGACCATACTGAATACGCCGATGGAACCTGTAATCGTATTTTCCTCTGCCACAATGGTATCACACCCCATAGCCATATAATATCCGCCTGAGGCGGCAACATCCGACATTGAAGCAATTATGGGTTTTTTCGCTGAAGCATTTCGCACCTCTCTCCACATCACATCACTTGCAAGTGCACTTCCTCCGGGAGAGTTTATACGTAACACAATGGCCTTAATCCTGTCATTATCAGCAGCTTTTCTCAGCTCTTTTGCAAAACTCTCTGAGCCAATAGTCTCATTATCACCTTTTCCATCGTGGATTTCTCCGGAAGCTACGATAACCGCTATTTTATTTGAAGAAGATTTATGTGTTTTATAGGATTTGCGATACTTGTTATATGAAACAAAATTTACCGATGCTCCTTCGTTGATTTTGAGTTTTTCACGGACGATATCCAATACTTCATCATAGTACTTAACTCCGTCTATCATTCTATACGTTAATGCCTGTTTTCCCAATCCGACGAGAGAAGAATCGGATATGTTTTTTAATGTTTCAAAAGAGATGTCTCTGGAATCTGAAATATCAGAAAGTAGTTTATTATAGATTTTATTGGTAAGTTCTGTGTTTCTTTTGCGAACCGGTTCACTCATATCCTTTCGTTCAAAGGGCTCACTGATTTCCTTGTAATCACCTGCTTTAAACGGAAGGGCTTCTATCTCGAGCATGTCCAGCAATCCTTTAAAATAGAATCGCTCCATCAGTAATCCATTGAATTCCATATATGAAAAGTCCGGATTCATATACACTTCATCCGCAACAGTCGAAAGGTAATATGCCCCTTCTGTAAAATATTCGGAATAACTTATTATGAATTTCCCTGACGCTTTAAAGTCCTCCAGAGCCTTCCGGATCTCTCCGGTTGTGGCAACCCCTGATGCCAGGGATGATGCTTCCAGAAAGATCCCTTTAATATTGGGATCCGTTTTTGCATGTATGATGGCTTCTTTAAGTTCGACGAGCCCTATACCTCCTTCACTTAATCCTGAAAACATCGGAATTCCTTCAAAAGGATCCTCCCTTTCGCGTTCGAGGATTGGCTTTTCAAGTTTAAGACGTAAAACGGAGTTCGGATTGATCTCAGGCATTTTTTCTGTTGAAGAAGATGAGAGTGTTGCCGAAATGAAGCCAATTATAATTATAAACATTATAAATGAGAAAATAAAGAGGCCTATTAATACCGCCGCCAAATTCCTTAAAAACTTAACCATATCTTTACTTTTTTTAAAACAAGTATACGGTTAAGGTATATTATTAAAAAGCATTATTATATTTTTGATATTTTTAAATGATGAAAGGAATATTTTTATTATTAGGGAGCAATGTCGGAGATAGCAAACGGCTTTTGAAAGAAGCCCGTGAAATGATAATATCCGATATCGGTGAGATCATCCGTGCCTCAGGAATTTATCAGACACAGGCATGGGGTGTTGAAGATCAACCGGACTATCTGAATCAGGTCCTGGAGATTGAATCCGGATTATCCCCGGAAACGATGCTCGACAGGATCAACAGCATTGAAAAAAGTCTTGGTAGAATACGGTATCAAAAATGGCATATGCGCTCTATTGACATAGACATCCTATACTACGGAGATCAACTGATCCAATCCGAACGACTTATCATACCGCATGCCCACATTCAGAACCGTCAATTCGTATTGGTTCCCATGAATGAGATCGAACCGGATTTCATTCATCCGCTATTAAAGAAGACTCAAAGAGAATTGCTGGAAACCTGTCCGGATACACTTGGCGCAAAACGGATTAAGGACTAAAAATAAAAAAAGCTGATCACAACAGGACCAGCTTTTCTGATAAGCACTTTTAAAAGTACTCTCTAACCTAATATGTATCGTCTCAATTTGATATTTTGCACCCTGTTGTTTTGCGTAATAATTGCATTATTGTCACAGCTTCCGTCTCCATAGTCAATTGTCAGTGTGATCTCGCCGGCCAGTGTATGGGTTACAATCCCTTCGACAGGTATATTTGCCCTTCCCTGTGCAAAACACATGCGCTTCCAGATCAGTTTTTTTGTTATTTCAGTAGTATATTCAAGACCGTTCCTGTTCAGCCCTGATGCCCCGCCTTCGAGTGTTTTTTTATCATGATTGATGTTTTTTGCTCTGAATCTGGTGTGGATCCAGCTAGCCTGGCGGGTAACAACAGAACCATCCGGCCAGGTGATTTTCCCGTCGTTCATATCAGCCGTGTACTTAAATACATTTTCAGGATCATCGGAAATATTAATCAGCGTTCTTGTGCCCTCTATTTGTATCCCGTTAATAAAGAAATTTTCAAATGTCATGATATGTTCTGCGCCGGGAACAAAGAACCAATCGGTATAGGTCAGGATGATCTTTCCTTTTTTGTCATTGCCGAAAATATCGGTACACCCGTCTCCAAAATCTATTGTCACAATTTTATTTTCGCGATCAACAGATATTTGAGCACAAACAATGGCACTGGAATCATCCTCTGCAATTCGTCCGGCATTATCTGAATACAGAAAGGCTTCATATGTTATATCGTCAATATTATCTAACATGGATTTTACTTCAGATTCGCTTTCCAGAAATTCGATGTCTTCACCGGATACAGGTTCCTGCATTTCTGTTTCCTGACAAGAAAAATTAAGTATTCCTGTAACAATAAATAATAAGGCAATTGAGATGGTCTTTTTCATAATGTTAACTGTTCAAGTTTTTTAATTGATTCAGCCATTAGATGTATTTCGGATAAAAAGGTTTAACTCCATTGCATATTTCTTTCAAAAAGTCAGTTCGCCCTACTAAATCCCTCAAAAAAGTCGCTTTTAGGACAGGATTTTCAAAATGAAACAAAAAAACAGGAAGAAAATCATTTGACGTGTTATTATTTGATTACAATTTTTAAAATGAAATTATCATAAAAAAGCTTTAAACACCCTGATTATAAGCCTGTTATACATATCATTTATGGAAATAATGGCATTAAAAACACAGGTTATCCGGCTGATTATAATTATAAATTAATAGGCGTGTATCCCAAAATGGGAAAATCGTCTCACATTGGGATGAAAATTGAAACGTGTCAAGTTCTATGTTTTTGATTTTCAGGACCTTACACAATTGTGCATGGTTTTGGCATATAGGCTAACAGAATTAGTTAACAACTCTGGCACGAAAGACTGGAGATTTAGAGTGAGAAGAAGTGAAGTTGGAAGTGCAGAGCGAAGTGAAGTTGTTTGAGAGATTGAAGTGAAGTTGAGAGCAGACAGAAGAGTAGTTGGAACGTGTAGAAGGAAGTTAAGTTGAGTGAAGATTGACGTATTGAGTAATGAATCCTTGAAGTGAAGTTGAATAGTTTTTGAGGGGAAACAGGTGAAGTTGAAGTGAAGTTGAAAATTCAGAAAGGATTCAAGCTCATCTTTCAGAAAGAGTAGATGGGTTAACTGGTAAAGGGTTATTGGTTGATTGTTAAGGCGAAGTGATGGGTAGTGAAGTTGATTTCGCCATGTTGAAAGTTCTCAGGACATGTTGAAGTGAAGAAAGATCGGGAAGTTGAAGTGAAGTTGGTTTGTGTATCCCGGGAATTTTCGAAATTGGAATCTGGTGCCTGCACGTTGTGGGGAACGTGTAGGTGAAGAAAGTGAAGTTGGTAGAAGTTGAACGTGCGGCACCTTTATTCCAGAACTAAGAAACCATTAAAAGA
>JBNKDZ010000383.1:0-2384 GCA_050288525.1 Cyclobacteriaceae bacterium | reverse complement strand
CTATATGTACGCCATAAGCTTTCATAGCAAACGGATCAATATCAACCTGATATTCTTTCACATAGCCTCCTACAGACGATACCTCCGAAACATCTTTTGCGGAAGCCAGTGCATATTTAACGTAAAAATCCTGTATGCTTCTCAATTCCTGGGGATCCCATCCTCCGGAAGGATTTCCATGTTTGTCCCGCCCCTCCAGGGTATACCAATAGATCTGTCCCAGGGCAGTCGCATCCGGACCAAGTATCGGGTTCGCATCCCCGGGCAACATATTTTCAGACAACGTATTCAGTTTTTCAAGAATACGCGTCCTGCTCCAGTAAAAATCCACATCCTCTTCGAAAATGATGTAGATGCTGGATAATCCGAAAACGGAAGAGCTTCGGATAGTCCTTACTCCCGGCATCCCCAAAAGGGCTGTTGTAAGCGGATAGGTGATCTGGTCTTCAACATCCTGCGGAGAGCGTCCGTCCCACTCAGTAAATACGATCTGCTGATTTTCCCCGATATCCGGTATGGCATCTACCGGAACAGGATCTCCCGGCAGTATCACAGACCTCCATCCGAATGGTGCATACGCAATTCCTGCAAGGAGAATAATCGTAAATACAATAACTGTAATTAGCTTATTCTCCAGGAAAAACCATATAATTTTATTTAACATGATATAATCGTTTTAATGTTTAAGTATTCTTTACAGAAACCGGAAAGGTTGATCATCTCCGGAAAACAAAAAACGATATGCCTATAGAAGCAGGCACTGATTGTTAATAACGATATTGTTTGATATCGGTGGCGGACTATAAGCAATAAAGGTATCCTTATTAATTTCTTGTTTGTCCCATACCTGGTACAACGCTGTTAAGACGGGTAAATCAAATTCTAACGAATAAGAATCTGTGTCAGTGTCAGAAGATAAAAGAATATAGTCTGCATCCAGCACATACATATTATCTTCTGTATGACAACAATCTGTATTTCCACAACAGGCTTTTGCTTCACTAAAAAATGATACGGACTTCAGACGATCAAAACAATAGTGTTTGCTTACGGATATACCTACGGTAATCAGTAACATGTATACTGCAAGAACTGTATGCAAAACTCTTGTAATCATCAATACATAAACCGGATAAACACTAAATTGTTATTTTTTGATGTTAAATATTGTTAAATGCCCGAATAATGGCAAACAAGGGCTGAAAATATATCGTAAAACTAATCAGGAGCATCTAAAAAAAATTATAGGGATAAATATCGGAACCATCTGATAATAAATCCGTTATAATTAATAACAGAGGTGTTTAAAATTTTTACTAAATAAAACAATCGCACATGTATAGTAGAAAAGTAAACTTAACGTTGATTTACAAATCGGATGAGCCTAACGACATCCGTGCCTTGTCCTACATCGAATGTTTGAGAAACTACAATATTTCGACTATTGATGTTTCCAAACAAAAACTACCTCAGGATAAGCTCGAGGAAATTGCCGGTATGCTCAACGTAAAACCTGTTGATCTTATCAATAACGAACAGGAATGGAGGGAGGTAAATGAGATGGGTCCGGACGGCAACAAAGTTGCGCTCAAGGACCTGAAAAAAGATCAAAAACTGCTGCGTACACCGATAACCATTATCGGCAAGAAGGCAGATTTTTGGGAAAATGCAGGTAAACTCAGACAGAAATAATGTCTGAAGCTTTATCAGTCTTAGTGTTTGGGAAAGGTAGTATGATCCTGAAGATGCAGGTTCCGGGTATTCGTGTGGATTATTGAAGATCCATCAGGTGATGTTACCTTATGACCAAAACACAATTATTTTCCATGTACATCAAACAAACCCATTACCACATATTTTCTATAATTGCCTGAATCAAACCGCTAACTGATCAAATACTCAAACCGTTCACTCGCAAATACGGCACCTCATTTCATAACATAAGAAAAATCCATTATAAATATCGCAACTTTCCTACATGTTTATCGTTTATCTTACATTAAAAGATAAGTTTTCGGTACATATTCGCAAAATGTCAGAAATTTTTGTTAATATTGCGATAACATTTAGATAACATAAAGGGAATATTTCAAAGGAAATATGAAAACACAATATCAAAAATTGTATAAGTACGGAATTGATTCCTGGGTATTCAGGAAGGCAAAGAAGAAAGATTACATTGTGTTTTGGATTTTGATAGGATTGATTTTCCTGGTTGGGATATTTATAAAATAATTCAGTTATAATAATTATTTAATTATCCAAAATCCGGCATAATGGAAATGTAAAAAAAATACGGTATAAACAGACATGCTCAGTACCACAGGAAACGTATGTCTGATTTAAAAATAATGAAAGGGCTTTTTTAAAGAGCCCTTTTTTAT
>JBNKDZ010000382.1:0-8860 GCA_050288525.1 Cyclobacteriaceae bacterium | reverse complement strand
TGTTATTTGCACCGATGCTTGCCCTGATTGCGGCAGGCAAGTCGATTAATTTTATGGAAAAAAGAAAGAGTTTGTTATGCGCTTCAGATCAGTCAACCCTTATAATGGCGAAATCCTGAATTCCTATACGGAACACCAATCAGAAGAAGTTTATCAGTTAATAGACCGCACGCATGATGCATTTTTGCGTTGGAAAGATACTTCATTCGAAGAACGGAAATCGATGTTGTTATCAAGTGCAGATGAACTGTTAACGAATAAGAGCTACTATGCCGGGAAGATAACGCTGGAAATGGGCAAGGTTATCCGGGAGTCGCTTGCTGAGATTGAAAAATGTGCTGCTGTGTGCCGGTTTTATGCGGAGAATGGCGCAAAGTTTTTGGAGGATGAATCACTGGAGACTTCATTTGGTAATGCATATGTGCACTATAACCCGCTAGGAGTCATTCTGGCTGTTATGCCATGGAATTTCCCCTTTTGGCAGGTATTCCGGTTTGCTGCCCCGGCGTTAATGGCAGGAAACACATGTCTCTTAAAACATGCCTCAAACGTGCCTCAATGTGCGGCGGCGATTGAAGAAGTATTTAAAAATGCCGGATTGCCGGAACATGTTTTTACGACTCTGATGATCTCTTCCGGTAATGTTGCAGAAGTTATAGACCACCCGAAAGTTTCCGGAGTGACACTTACCGGAAGTGAATATGCGGGAGGCCAGGTGGCTTCAAGAGCAGGAAAAAACATCAAGAAGACCGTGCTCGAACTTGGTGGGAGTGATCCTTTCATCGTATGTTGTGATGCGGATGTTAAAACGGCTGCCCAAACTGGAGTCAAAGCCCGTATGCTGAATTTCGGACAAAGTTGCATTGCGGCAAAGCGGTTTATTCTGAATAGAGATATTGCTGAAACATTTACTGAATTGTTTATCCAAAATCTGAAGGATCTTAAAGCAGGCGATCCGATGTCTCCGGACACCGACTATGCTGTATTGGCTCGTAAAGATCTGGCAGAAGAGCTGCATCAACAGGTGCAGACAAGCATTCAGGCTGGAGCAAAAATCGTGTATGGTGAGGTTCCTCAAAAAGTCGATTCACCTTATTATCCTCCGTTGATCCTGAGCAATATTTCCTCCGGGATGCCTGCATATGATGAAGAGTTGTTCGGTCCGGTGGCATTGTTCCATGTAGTTTCTTCAGATGAGGAAGCCATTCAACTGGCCAACGACAGCGTTTTCGGACTGGGAGCCTCTCTGTGGACCAACGATCCTGAAAATGCAAAAAAAATGGCTTCTGAAATTGCCTCAGGAGCTGTGTATGTCAATCAGATGATGTTTTCCGACCCTGCGGTGCCATTTGGGGGAATTAAGAAATCAGGTTACGGAAGGGAACTGTCTCATCTCGGGATCAGGGAGTTTACAAACAGCAAAACGATCTGGCATAAATAGCGGTCGGTTTTGTTTTTTTTTTGTAAATTCCGACAGGTAAAACCTTAATATACATCACATGAATCGCCGGGATTTTACAAAACTGACTTTGGGAGGATCAGCACTCCTTGGAATATCACCTTTATGGGCTATGAAAAACAACGAAACAAATAAACCTGTTCGGATCGGTGCTCCGGTCTTTGAAAAATACGACAGTCCGGATGCCTGGGCTGCCATACATAAGAAAGCGGGCTTTGGGGCGGCTTATTGTCCGGTAAGCATTGATGACCCGCAGGATGTTGTCGCTGCCTACGGAAAAGCAGCAAAAGACAACGACATTGTGATTGCAGAAGTAGGAAGTTGGGTAAACATGCTGGCATCGGATGAGGATGAGCGGAAAAAGAATATTGATATCTGCAAAAGATCCCTTGCCCTTGCCGATGAGATCGGTGCCCTGTGCAGCGTGGATATTTCAGGGTCCAGAAATCCCAATCACTGGGCAGGGCCTTCTCCTAAAAATCTCACCAAAGAGACCTTTGATATGGTGGTAGAGGTGTCAAGGGATATTATTGATTCCGTAAAACCCAAAAGAAGCTTTTTTACCATCGAAACCATGCCCTGGATGTACCCCGATTCAGTCGACTCTTGTTTGGAGCTTATCCGTGCTATGGACAGAAAACAATTCGGAATTCATTTTGATCCGGTAAACCTGATAACGAGTCCGGGTACTTTTTATGGGATTGACGACATTATCCGGGATGCTTTCAAACGTCTGGGCTCCCATATCATCAGTTGCCATGCCAAGGATCTTACAATCAATGAAGAGGTATATGTTCCGCAGTTTTCCGAATGTCTGATCGGCACCGGGATCATGAATTATAAGGTATTTCTAACAGAGTTAAGCAAACACGGACAAGCACCCCTGATGCTGGAACACCTTGAGACAGCGGAAGAATATGCTAAAGCAGAAGCGCAGGTAAGGAAAGCTGGCGCGGAAGCGGGGATTGTGATTGAGTGAGGGCTCAGGGCGAAGAGTTTAGGGCAAAGCGTAAAGTTGACCATTGTTGGTTTAGTGTTTGTCTGAAGGATAAAATCACATTTGATTGTCGGATTACAGATCCTGGTTATGTCTTTCTAGCACTTTTGCACCTATTTTGAATGAGTAAACCTTGTGTTAAATTCTCAAAGGAGACGTGATGAATCGCGTCTCTACATCTGTTTTACAAACAAAAAAGCCCATCAATCTATGGGCTTTTATATGTTTGAAATTAAAATCTTACAAATGGATCACCTCATCAAAGGCAGCAGCGGTAGCTTCCATGATGGCTTCCGACATGGTCGGGTGGGGGTGGACCGATTTGATGATCTCGTGGCCGGTAGTTTCCAGCTTGCGGGCTACGACCACTTCGGCAATCATTTCGGTTACGTTAGCACCAATCATGTGGGCACCCAGCCATTCACCGTATTTGGCGTCGAAAATCACCTTGACAAAACCTTCTTTTGCACCGGCAGCACTCGCTTTTCCGGAGGCTGAGAACGGGAATTTGCCTACTTTAATATCATATCCGGCGTCTTTGGCCGCTTTTTCGGTATATCCTACAGAAGCAATTTCAGGGTTGCTGTAGGTACAGCCGGGAATATTTTTATAATCGAGAGGTTCCGGATTCATGCCAGCCATCTTTTCTACACAGATAATACCCTCAGCCGAGGCAACATGTGCCAGAGCGGGTCCCTTTACGATGTCTCCGATGGCGTATATGCCCGGGAAGTTGGTTTTGTAATAATCGTCGACGATCACTTTGCCTTTGTTGGTGGCAATGCCGACTTCTTCCAGCCCAAGTCCTTCAAGGTTGGTGCTTACACCAACAGCTGACAGTACTATGTCACATTCGATCTTCTCTTCACCTTTGGTGGTTTTGATAGTGACTTTACATTTTTTTCCGGAGGTGTCTACGTTGGTAACTTCCGAGCTGGTCATCACGGTGATGCCGGCTTTTTTGTATGACCGTGCAAGCTGTTTCGACACTTCTTCGTCTTCAACAGGAACAATGTTCGGTAGGAACTCGACCAGGGTCACTTTCGTGCCGATAGTGTTGTAGAAATAAGCGAATTCCGATCCTATGGCGCCTGATCCGACGATAACCATCGATTCGGGTTGTTTTTCGAGGGACATGGCTTTTCGGTATCCGATTATTTTTTTGCCATCAATTTTGAGAGCGGGCAGTTCTCTTGACCGGGCACCAGTGGCCAGGATGATGTTGTCGGCGGTATAATCTGTCTTTTTGCCGGAATCGTCTGTAACCTCCACCGTTTTGTTGGGCTTTAGTTTGCCAAAACCCTGCAGGATATCGATTTTATTTTTTCGGAACAAAAACTGAACGCCTTTGCTCATGCCTGCAGCGACGCCCCGGCTCCGTTCGACGATGCTTTTAAAATCTGTTTTCACATCACCTACTTCAATGCCGTAATCATTGGCATGTTTGATATATTCAAAAACCTGTGCGCTTTTTAGTAGTGCTTTGGTAGGGATACAACCCCAGTTAAGACAGATTCCACCTAGTTCAGCTTTTTCTACAACAGCTACATTCATTCCTAGTTGTGAAGCTCTGATGGCAGCTACATATCCGCCAGGTCCGCTACCTATAACTATTAAATTATATTTTGACGACATAATTATTAAATGGTTTTTTGATTCACGCAAAATTAAGCGAAAATCAAGATTATAAAAGTGCTTTTAGTATTATTCCGCCCATCCGGCGGTATTCGTTCCGTTTTCATTAAAAATATGGCAACTGCAATACTAACCTTTTTTAGTACTGAATGTTTAAGGCAGGGTAAATTTGTTCAGACATAAAAGATTCGCATGAAAATCTCCTTTTTATGGATGCATATTTCATTATTCCGAAAGGAAAACATAATTTTAGCGATCAAACAATACAGGACATGTTTGAAATGGCAGGTTGACTATTTTCAGATCGGAAATTGCGTCTGTCATGTTAATTTTTTTGAAAATCGAAATTTATAAACAATTCAGTTATGAAATTACTTGAAGGAAAAACGGCACTGATCACCGGAGCGTCAAAAGGGATCGGCAACGCGATTGCCAAAAAGTTTGCCGAACATGGCGCTAATGTGGCTTTTACCTACCTGTCGAGTGTTGAAAAAGGACAGGCACTTGAAAAAGAACTTTCTTCTCAGGGCATCAAAGCAAAAGGATATCGTTCGGATGCTTCTGTTTTTGCTGCTGCCGAAGAACTTATCGACAGTGTGGTTAAAGATTTTGGTGGTCTGGATATCCTCGTCAATAATGCCGGTATCACGCAGGACACACTTCTTATGCGTATGACTGAAGAGATGTGGGATAAAGTGATCAATGTCAACCTGAAGTCCATGTTTAACACCGTAAAAGCATCTACCAGGACCTTTATGAAACAACGAAGTGGAGTGATCATCAACATGTCGTCGGTTGTCGGATTGAAAGGCAATGCCGGGCAAAGTAACTATGCAGCTTCAAAATCCGGGATATTGGGCTTTACCAAATCAGTTGCACTCGAACTGGGAAGCCGAGGCATCCGTTGTAATGCTATAGCACCCGGATTTATCGAAACAGAAATGACGGATGTGCTGGATGAAAAAATGGTTCAGAGCTGGAGAGATGCCATCCCGTTGAAAAGAGGAGGTACGCCGGAAGATGTTGCTGATTGTACCGTATTCCTTGCCTCAGATATGGCAACATATATTACTGGTCAGGTGATCCAGGTAGATGGCGGTATGTTAACCTAGAAAATCACGTTGATGCATAAATATAGTTTATTGTTTGAAAGTTCTCCATGGCTTATTGTGCTGGGTATATTCCTGGGCTTGGCATATGCAGCTCTGTTATACCATAGAGCCAGAAAGCCATGGAGCAAAAACATGAACTATTTTTTGGCGGCTGTTCGTTTTGTATTGGTTTCATTGCTGACGCTGTTGCTTTTCGGACCACTTATCCGGCAAATCAAAAACACGAGTGAGCCGCCCTCGGTGGTATTTGCTTGGGACAATTCCCAGTCGGTTTCAGAGGTTGAGGACAGCCTGGGTTTGTTACAATTCTTCGAAAAAACAACCTCCTTCGAACAGGCACTGAAAGAAAAGGGGTATACTGTAGAAAACCGTTCGTTTAACGGTGTGGAAGATGTTTTGACGAATGTCAGGTTTGATGCCAACAGCAGTGACATCAATGAGTTGCTGCAACAAATACAAAACGATTACGAATCCAGGAATCTTGCTTCAGTTGTTTTGTTCTCGGACGGATTGTATAATCTGGGGATAAACCCATCTTACCGGCCCTTTAATTTCACAATCAATACAGTCGGGATGGGGGATACCGTTCAGCAGGCAGATATCAATTTAAATACCGTATTGTATAACAAAATTGCCTATCAGGGGAATAAATTCCCGGTAGTAGCAGAGATTTTCAGCCATAACTTCCAGGGAGCAGAAATGGAGGTTCGTGTATCACACAAGGGAGCGGTTCTGGAATCGAAAAAAATCTCTGTTCAGAAGTCTAACCAATTCGACAGGGTGGAATTTTTTATCGAAGCAAAGAGCAGCGGCATGCAGCGATACAAGGTAGAGGTTGCGCCATTGGAGGGTGAATTCACGCTTGTCAATAATAGCAAAGATGTATTTATTGATATTATTGACGGTAAAGAAAAGATCCTGTTGGTAGCAGATGCACCACATCCGGATATAAAGGCCATCCGAAGCGCACTCGAAAAAAACGACAACTACGAAGTAGTCTTGTATATCAAGGGGATCAATGAATACAAACCGGAAAAATATGATGTGGTTATCTGGCATCAGGTACCGGATAAGCGTCAGAAATACAGAGAGCTACTCGACCGCGCTGAAAGAGAAAAGACCCCTTCGTTTTTTATTTACGGCAGTCAGAGCAACCCGAATTTATTTAATCAGAAAAATGGAGGAACACGGATTCAGTTTATCAACAGGCAGTCTGACGAGGTGTTACCGGTATTCAACGAGGACTTTGCAACATTTAAATTCAACCCTGAATACGCAGGCATTCTGAATGATTATCCACCAATAGTGGTTCCTTTTGCCAATTTTTCGGTCGATCCGAAAGCAGATGTATTGTTGTACCAGAAGGTCGGGAAGATTAATACCCGTAAGCCGTTGCTGATTACACACAGCAATGACAACTGGAAACGGGCTATTCTGCTTGGCGAAGGCAGCTGGAGATGGCGGCTTCATGAATACACGGAAAACAAAAACCATAATGCGTTTGATGATATGGTGTCTAAGGTGATCCAGTACCTGTCGACCAAGGAAGACCGGAGGAAATTCAAAACATATCCTGTTAAAAATGAATTCCTGAACAGCGAACCTGTCGTATTTGAAACGGAGGTTTACAACGATATCTATGAACAGACCTACGGACATAAGGTGCAACTGAAGATCACTAATGAAGCGAATGAAAGTCGTGGATATACCTATGTGACGAGTGAGAATAATTCGAGATACCGCATCACGGGTCTGGAGAATGGCATTTACACCTATGAAGCAACGTGCATGCTCAATGATACAGAAGTAGCGTCAAACGGGGTGTTTACGGTTAAGGAACTACAGATCGAAAAGACGAAGCTTACGGCTGACCATAACCTGTTACGAAATCTGGCGAATAACAATGATGGAACATTTCATAGAATGGATGAGATGGACGATCTTGAAAATATCATGATGGACGAAGAATTGTCTGCCAGAATTTATTCTTCTGAGAATTTTCTTTCCATTATAAATATGAAGTGGGGATTTTTTCTGCTACTGCTACTGATCACCCTGGAGTGGTTTTTACGAAAATATCACGGCAGTTATTAAAACGATACTATGAAAAAGGCACTATTGTTTCTGTATTTTCTTCTGTTTATACTGATTCTTTCGGGTAATATTCTTGAAAGCACTTCTTTAGTTCAATACTCCATGTATGCTGTTATTCCGGTACTATTGGCATATTATCTTGTGTCACGTTCAGGAAAACCAGACAGGATTGCCTGGTTTTTAATTCTGGGATTGGTATGTTCCTGGCTGGGTGACTGGTTCATTTTCAATTATAAAAATCTGGACATCCAATACGGATTTATTGTTTTTATCGGGGTACATGTCTTTTACAGTTTTGCATTTTTTCTTTCCAGAAATAAAGAGCGATCTGAAGATGTCGGCCCGGTAGTTTATTCAAGGATCGTATTACTGATCATGGTTGGACTTGCCGTGATCTACATTCTGTATCCTATGCTGGGGGATATGATGTGGCTGGTATTAGTTTATATGTCTGCGCTGATCATTATGGCGATTGCCGCACTTACCAGGAGAGGTTATACCAGTCAGAGTAGTTTCGTTCAGGGGTATTCAGGATCATTGTTGTTTATCATGTCGGCTTCTATGTTGGGAATTCATACCCTTCTCGATCCGATACCATACGGCAGGGCTGTGATAACGGGTATTTATTTACTGGGGCAATTCCTTATTGTAAACGGGGTTGTACGTCATTTACCTGAAAAGAATTGAAGAAAGATTTCGGGAGATTATCCGTATAAATTCTGAGAGGTTAATTTCCGGTTCTTTTTCTTCAAATGCCTCGGGATAGAATGATTCCTGACTGATGATATTCCCTTTTACTGGTGTGATAAGATGTTTAGTGTCTTTTAGTTTTACATAGAGGTTAATTTTGCTCATATCACTTTTTTTGAAGGTGAACCATTTTTTGAAAAACCCATCGTTTTTCTTTTGGATGAGCAGGATGTCATTTTCCAGTCTTGTCTCGATATCGTTGAGCAAGTTATGAGGTCCTTCGCATACAACTTTTTGTTCATCCCCGATAGAGACATAGACATTACAGTTTAAGTCAATACGGAGCTTTTGGAAAGATTCGAATACAATAATCTTGTTATCATTTTTGTCCGGATCACCCGAATCCAGAAACCTGAACAGCGTCAGGCCGGCAATGATAATCAGTAGTAAAGAATAGTAGATTGTTTCATTTCTCATGGCGGAGCGGATTTACTATATAGATGTTTAATTACCGAAAAAAGTTGCAGATCAGGACTAAAAATTATGTTAAATCTTTACTCTGAGGAAGTTAATAATTGTTAAAAGCATAAACTGACAAATAAATTGGTTCTTTGAACTTTAAATAATCCTATTTTGTTGTAGAAATGTTTGATCGTAATTATAGATCAATTCAATCAAAAAAACATACATAACAATTTTTGCTTATGTGACTTTAGTCATATTGATATAAAAGTCGCCAATTATTTTTGCTTTCGATTTTAGAAAAAAATACTATTTGTAATGGAAGAAACCATAATTATTGTAGGTGGACTTTCCGCCGGACCATCAGCAGCCGCTAAAGCCAGAAGGGTAAATGAAAATGCGCGCATCCTG
>JBNKDZ010000381.1:0-13962 GCA_050288525.1 Cyclobacteriaceae bacterium | reverse complement strand
TATTCCATCCCTGATCAGTGATAAACCCAATGCAACCCTTAATACTGAAACAAATGAGCTAACAGTACGAGGTATTGACAAATTTTATATCAGTGAGATGCTGGATGTATACATTTTTCCCAGAGAAAATGAAATACATCTTAACCGCAACAGGGATTTTGAATTTGACGGACAGCTATTTGCCGGAAACTTTGAATTTGTAGGACGCGAATTCACCTTTCGGTATGATAGTTTCCTTGTAGATATGCAAACCATCGACTCCATCCGGTTTTACCTGAACAAAGGAGAAGGAAAAGAAAAAACCCAGGTTGACAATAAACTGGTGTCGTATTCTCCCGAAGAAGATAGCACAGGCGTAGAATCAAACATAAATCTGAGCCAGACGAAAGGAACATTGTTTATAAACCGTCCGGATAATAAATCAGGTCGTAAAATATATCCGCAATATCCACGGTTTGATGCCAGTATGGGTGCTGTCGTTTACTTTGATGGCCCTGATATACTCGACGGGGCATACGACAGATCGCTCTATTTCGTCGTTCCGCCCTTTACCATTGATAGTTTAAGTAGTGGAGATGCATCAACGATTGGATTTGAAGGAACCTTTGTTTCAGGGGGTATTGTGCCCGAATTCAAAGAAAAGCTGAAGATCATGGATGATAATTCGCTGGGTTTTACACATACCATTCCTCAAAACGGATTTGAATTATATAACACTTCAGGCCGGATTTACGATCAGCTAAAAATGGATAAAAACGGACTCGTTGGAAACGGATCTATCGACTATCTTACCAGTTCTTTCGAATCTGAGAATTTTGTGTTTCACCTTGATTCGTTAGTTGCTGACGGAGCAAATTTCCGAATGAACAGGGGAACACTCGATACAGTATCCTATCCGGATATCACCACAAATTTATTTTCGATGAACTGGGAGCCGAAAAAGGATAAAATGGTGATAAAAAACCAGGAAGGGCCTTTTAATCTGTACAATAACAGTGCTTCCCTGGATGGTTCTATTAATGTTACTACAAAAGGAACATATGGGGCAGGGGTAATGTTTACCAGGGGATTTGAGGCACATTCCAGAAAATTTGCCTTCCAGGAACGAAATCTTTCAGCAAGACATGCTTTCTTTGAACTGAAATCCGATAACCCGAAAAAACCACTTCTTGCAGGAGAGGATATCCGTCTGGAGTTTGACCTGGTCAACGATATAGCTGAAATAAGTCCTGAAACAGAAGGTGTTGCAGCAATCAACTTCCCATACGCACAAGTTAAAACATCTATTTCAAAAGCTACCTGGAATCTGAATGAGAACACCGTGGTGATGGAAAAACAACCGGATGTGCCTATCGAAAATTCCTATTTTTATGCAACCAGAAAAGAACTTGATTCACTCGCCTTTAACGCTGAATCTGCCGAATATAATCTGGGAAATAGTCAGTTGAAGGTATTTGGCATCCCTTACATTATTGTTGCTGACGCTATGATCACACCCGAAAACAATCAGGTATTGATCCTTGAAAATGCTCAGATCGGAGAACTGTACAACACAACCATAGTTATTGATACCCTTAATGAATATCACAGACTGGTGGATGGTACCATCAATATTCATTCAAGAAATGAATTTTCGGGAGACGCTACCTATGAATATGTCAACATACTTAATGACACCTTTAATATCAAGTTTGGAAAGTTTGAACTTGAAAAAGTAACCAAAGGTAGAAACAAAGGACTCCAGACAGTATCAAGCGGAGAAATTACCGAAGAAGACAGACTAATAATATCCGAAGGTATGTTCTTTAAAGGCAGTGTGACGATGTATGCGAGAAGTAAAGCGCTTGAACTGGATGGTCTGGTAAAATTTGATTTCCAGAACAGGCCGGATTATACCACATGGATCAAATATCAAAGTGCCGATGAGGAAGCCCAGGAGGTTAAATTTGACTTCAATGCAGCTAAAACGCAAAATGACGAATCACTAAATGCAGGATTGCATTATTCTACGGATAATGAATTGTATACTGCTTTTGCAGAAGATAAGAAGTCGAGCAATGATTTTGACTTTTTTGTTCCTGACGGAATCCTCTATTTTAATTCTGAACGGAAAATGTATATGATCGAAGATACCGCCAAAGTCAATGGCAGTAAACTTACAGGAAAAGTTTTCGGCTACAGTGATCGCTCGGGTGATGTGGAATTTGAAGGACCAGTACGTTTCTTCCTGCCCAATGATCATGTTTCCCTCACGTCAAATGGTTTTGGTGTCGGAAATATAAATACCAATAAGTACCGGTTAAATTCACTGCTTAAGGTTGATATGGATATGCCATCCCAGGTGTTTACATTAATGGGCCAGGATGTCTTTGAAGTTGTTGAGAACTACGGGGCTGCTGAAGCTGAGAGCGACAGAGATATGCTTCTCTATAAAATTGCAGAGATCGTGGGAGAACGTGCTGCATTTGAATATGATCAGAAAGCTGCGCAGGAATATACCCCTGTAGTGAGTGTCTCAAACAAAATGGTAGGAAGCCTTGTATTTACTAAATTGAATCTTGAATGGTCTCAGGAGCATAAAGCATGGTATAATGTAGGTAAGATAGGTTTGTCAAACATAAATACTACTGATATAAATGCCTCGATTGATGGTTTTGTTGAGATAAAACGAACAGATGAAGGTGAGATACTGAATATCTTTTTACAGGTAGCACCTGATTGCTGGTATTTCTTCAATTATCAGGAAAACAGACTGTTTGTCTATTCTTCAAACAGTGATTTTGTTGATGCGGTTGCCTCAAAAAGTAAAATTGAGAAAGCTGGATTTGGTGAGTATGCATTTACTATCGCAGACTACCAGGATGCTCTTAATTTTGTAAATAGGTTCAGGTCAGAGTATCTGGGAATTAACGACCCGTTCGAGATCAACATGCCGGTACAAAAAGCGCCTGAACCTGATATCATGGACGCGATTGATGAACCTCTACCTGATGATGGCTTTGGAGATACTGTTGAACCAACAGATGATCAGCAACCTGAACCACAGGAAGAAGAAGATCTGCTGGATGATATCTTTGATGATGGTACCAAACCTTCGGATACGGATAAGAAGGAAAGAAATGATGATGAGGGATTTTAGCTGAGGAACAAGGATAAACCTGGCAGTAGAAACAATACCTTTCATAATCAAACATAATTGGCCTAAATCCAGCTCCTTTGCCATTGTCTGAAGCAGAATTTTCTGGATTACAGAATTTTGATTTTATTAAGAATTATCACTCAGCGTCCTTTGCGCCACTCCTCGGCAGGCCTGTGCGTGAAAAAAAATTCACCTAAGTCAAAAAATGGACTGATGCCAATTTTGATCTCTTAACTTCTGAGAAATACTCTATTTCCCGTTCACCTTTTTTGGGCCAACTCTCCCTTGATAAGAAGATTGTATTCTTCACAGGTTAGCTTGCCATGCACATCACAATACGGGCAGGTGAGATATTCATCACCTATTGGCCCTTTACGTATAATCACAGTCTGTCCAGAACAAACCGGGCATAATACTTTGCCTGTCGGACCGCAATCAATGGTCGGTAAACCTGAAAAATCTTCTATTTCAACATCCGGTTCCTTGTTTTGATCACCTCCGGTTACAACAGGCTTGTTGCGATAACCGTCTTCTGCCAGCTTGAGATATTCGGTACAAGACTCAAAAAACTGTCCTGTAGTGCCTTTTAGTTCGATATATTTGTTAAGCCAGTTGATGCTCTGTTTGAATTTCTTCAGATGATATGAATTAACTCCGAAATAGTAACATATGTCCGGAGGTAACACTTTAACTGACTCAAGAACAATTTTAAACGATTTATCAGCCGATCTGTAATCTTCCCGCTCCATCTGTTTGATCCCCAGATCCATATATTTGAGGTTATTATCAGGCATTGCGATTTCTTCCTGGGCAAAGGCCGGTGCTGAAAAAATGCTTATAAAAAATATCAGCATCAACATGCTAAATCCTCTTCTTTGAATTCTTAAATCCTTCATTCTTTTCATTTATTACACGTTACGCTCATTCTGCTTCCTCATCACCCGATAGATTGTAATTGAGACGCTGGACAATACTTCTGCCCAGTGTCACCTCATCGGTATATTCAAGTTCGCCGCCGATCGGAATACCTCGTGCTATCGTAGTGACTTTCAACCCATAAGGTTTAAGTTTCTTCGCGATATAAAATGCAGTGGTATCACCTTCCATATTCGGGCTTAGGGCCAGAATGATCTCTTTAACTTTACTTTCCGGCTGTGTAATGCGTTTAATCAGGCTTTCTATATTCAAATCTCCGGGACCAATACCTTCCATAGGAGATATCAATCCACCCAATACATGGAAATAGCCATTGTACTGGGCAGTATTACGGATGGCAATCACATCCGGTGTGTCTTCAACAACACAAATAATGCCAGGATCTTTTCGTAAAGACTCACAGGTACACTCTTCAGAGTCGGAAATGATATGGCAAATTTTACAATATTTGGTCTTTTCCCTGAGATTGATTAGAGCCTCGGATAATTGATGGGTCTTCTCCGGATCCTGTTTCAATAAAAACAACGCCAACCTTAATGCTGTCTTTTTTCCTATACCCGGAAGCCCGGATATTTCATTTACTGCATCTTCTATCAACTTCGAAGGATATTCCATTTCAATTATTATTTTTTATCCTTTTTCCCCGTAAAACTATTATTTATGATAATATGTTCCTTTTTTTGTAAAGGCTGTATTGCTTTTTTACAATTTTATGTAAATATTGAATATAAAGAATTAGAATCCACATCTTATGAGGAAAACTTTCATTATCGTTGCCATCTCCGTTGCCTCACTGGTATTACTGTATTTTTCATTTGCCCTTATCAGTGAACACATTGCACGGAACAGATTTTCAGATACGCCTGTAGATTCTACAGCTTTCGAAGTGATCCAGCCGACCATCCTGTATGGATTTAATATCGATACCATGGATGTGAGTGAAGGCATCATACAGAAAAATGATAACCTGGGAGACATCCTTACAAAATACAATATTTCTCAACGGATGATCTATGAGATCGGTCAGCTCCCCCGAGATACCTTTAACGTGCGAAGCCTTAAAGCGAACAAGCCCTATACCATCATCCACGGTAAAGATACCCTCAAAACCGCAAAAGCATTCATATACCATCCGAATCCCATCGAATATGTTATGCTGGAATTTAAAGATTCCCTTCAGGTATTTCATGGGAAGCACAAGGTAGATACCATTCAGATGATTGCTAATGGCGTGATTGAGAGTTCTTTATACAATGTTGTCGTGGAAGCAGGAGGGTCACCAACCCTGGTGAATGAACTTTCGGATGTATACGCATGGGCAATAGATTTCTTCAGGTTGCAGAAAAATGATGCGTTTAAGGTGATATACAACCGGTATGAAGTAAACGGACAGGATGCCGGGATGGGTAAAATACTCGGAGCATGGTTCCGGCATGAAGGTAAAGAATATTATGCAGTTGAGTTTGATCAGGGAGAAGGCCCTGAATATTTCGATGAAAAAGGTAACAGCCTGAGGAAAACGTTCCTTAAAGCACCGCTTAAATTCTCCAGGATCAGTTCAAGATTTACCTACAGCAGGTATCATCCTGTCCTTAAAATACGAAGGCCACATACCGGTGTTGACTATGCAGCCCCAAAAGGAACACCTGTTGTTACGGTAGGTGATGGTACTGTTATTCTGGCTGCCTACAGCGGACAGGGCGGGAATACTGTAAAAGTTCGTCATAACGGCAATTATGTAACAGCTTACAACCACCTGTCAGGATATGGTAAAGGCATTCGTAAAGGCGTAAAAGTGTCTCAGGGACAAGTGATCGGATATGTGGGCAGCACCGGCCTCTCAACCGGCCCACACCTCGACTTTCGGTTCTGGAAAAACGGCAAACCTGTTGACCCATTGAAAATCGATCCCCCATCAGCTAATCCGGTGGAAGAATCGAAAATGGAAGACTACATGATCGTCCGTGATAAGGTGATGCATAAACTGGATTCAATGGAATTGCAGATTCAAAGAAAAGAGGATTTGGTATTGAATAATCCCACAAGTAAAGATTAGGTTCTTCCAGTATACTAATAAATCCTTTTCTTCAAATTAAGATGGAATCTTTTCATTGATAAAAAACGAAGTAGCATAATTAATATCTTCCGGATTACCAAGAACATAAGCAATATCATCAACCAATAGCTGAAAATCCGGGTTTGGATGTTCCATTATTCTACCTTCACGTTTGATGGCCATTAGTGTTATTCCTGTTTTTTCTCGAAGTTTTAGTTCCTTTATGGTTTTGTTATGAGCTTTTGAATTAAGTTCAATTTTAATTGCTGATATATTGATATTTGACAATTCATCAAAAACAGAAAGTTTGTTAGAAGTATCCTTATTTATATATTCTCCAAGGTGTATTTTTCTTAATTGGGATAACATTTTGTTTTTCTCCAGTAATGGAAATAGTTTTCCCGTTAATATTCTGTTGAACAAATCAAGAGCTAACTCAAGCTTTTCAGAAAAAACTTCATCAGCTCCCAATTTATACAATATTTGTACATTTTGAGTCATTTGAGTCCGGGCAATTATACGTGCATTTGGATTGACTTTTCGTACTTTCTCAACTATAGCCATCGAAGGAATTATGTTTCCGACTGATATTACAATTGTTTCAGCTTTATCTGTATATGCCTTAAGCAAAATTGGTTCATTAACAGCATCGCCATAAACAACATTATCTCCATTATCCATTTTTTCTTTTGCAATTGACGGATCAAATACAATGGATATATGTGGCATATTAAAATTTTTTGCCATCGCTGAAAGTTTAATAGCACTAATATCTTTTCCTATTATTACAATATGATTATCCATAGCTGGTATAATCTGCTCTTTAAGTGGAAATAAACCTTCGACGATATATTCTGGCAGGTTTAGTTTTAAAACAAGATTTGCCAATGGCACGGATAATCTCATTAAAAAGGGTGTAAAAGCCATGGTAATGACCGCAACTGCTAAAAATAATTGATATATATATTCTGAAAGGATATCCAGATCATTACCGATTTTTGCAAGAATAAATGAAAATTCACCAACCTGGCATAAAGCCACCCCAACCAATACGGTACCTTTCAATGTATGGCCCAATAAAAATCCTGTACCACCGGCGACTATGGTTTTTATAATGATAACCATAGCGACACTTATAATAACTACAACAGGATTCGTGATAATGAATGAGACATCCAGTAACATTCCAATTGAAACAAAGAAGAAACTTGTGAACGTATCTTTAAACGGCAACAAATTAGCGAAAGCATTGTGGCTGTACCTGGATTCGGAAATCATTAATCCGGCAAGAAAAGCTCCAAATGCTATTGACATACCCAATTTCCATGTTAATAATGCTACAGAAAAACATATCAGGAATATGCTCATCATAAACAATTCCTGATTCTTTGTCATGGCAATTATATGTAAAAGCCAGGGTAGTATCCATTTATTGCCGGCATAAACAAATATTATTATAAAAAGCGTTTTTATGGTTAATAAAATCAATTCATCCGAAATATCAATATTACTATCCGATAAAACATTTGTAAACAATAATAGAGGAACTAAAAGCAAATCCTGAAAAATCAATATTCCCAATATAGTTCTTCCGTAATTCGATGTTAACTCTGAGCGTTCCTGAAGTAATTTAAGAACAAGTGCAGAACTACTCAAAGCAGCTAAAAATCCAATAAACAGACTTGTTTGCCAGGATAAATTGAATGCAACAGATGTCAAATAAAAAATAGCCGCAGTAATAATGACTTGTAAAACACCTCCAAAAAATACAATCCTTCTTATTCGCATGAGATGTTTCATTGAAAATTCCATCCCAATAGTAAATAATAATAGAGCGACACCTATTTCAGCCAGTACTTCTATTTCATGTACACTGCTGACTAATTTAAGTAAATGAGGCCCCGCAAGAATACCGGTTAGCAAATAACCTACAATAGTAGGTATTTTCGATCTGGTAAATAATAAATTTACTCCGGTAGACAGAGCAAATATAATTACGATATCATAAAGTACTGATAACTCCATTTGTTGTAGTAACCTCCCGGATTATATCTCAGAAAGAATTATTTTTCAAGCTGATCATGTAGTAAATTAACATTACTTCTTCAATCAACAATAAAAATTTCGATCTACTTTCTTACCCTTGATCTTTGTACTTATTCAGATATCCATAAAAATACAGCGAATGACTGGAGACGGTAAAGTCGAAGGTTTCTTCTACCAATTTCTGGATCTCACCAATCCTGGGGTCACAAAATTCGAATATCTTGCCGGATTTGCTGCATATCACATGGTCGTGCTGACGGAAACCATATGACTTTTCGTATAATGAAAGGTTTTTTCCAAACTGATGTTTTTTCACCAGGTCGCATTCAAGCAGAAGGTCAAGTGTGTTGTATACTGTGGCACGGCTGACTCGGTATTTCTTATTTTTCATGTTGATATAGAGGGATTCTACATCAAAATGGCCTTCATTTTTATAAATTTCTTCCAGAATAGCAAACCGTTCGGGTGTTTTACGAAGCTTTTTTACTTCAAGATATTCGGTAAAAATTTCCTTTATTTCCTGATATTTCTCGGGTGAGATCATTTCTTATACTGTTACATACAACGCTTAATACACAAATTTAGGCAATAATTCTGAGATTATTGACGACAGTTTATCTGCAACTTGCAACTTCCCGATCCTCAATACTATACATAACAATTTACAGGTGTAAAATGTTAATGTATCATTAGTTAAGCAAAAGCTACATTAGCTAAGAGAATAATTATAGCACCGGATGGAATAATGCTGATATTAGCAGTATATTCGGGCAAATAGAACCTGGAGGTATGGTACGTAAAATATTTTCATCGGTATTGGTCGGGTTGGTAAAATTTTACCAGGGAGCCATCTCTCCCCTGTTTCCGGGTACCTGCCGATATACACCAACATGTTCTCAGTATATGATTGAAGCATTGAAGATTCATGGTCCGGTGACAGGTCTGTGGATGGGGATAAAACGGCTTTTAAGATGTCATCCGTGGGGAGGAAGCGGTTACGATCCGGTACCAAAAAAAGAACTACATGAACATAAATAAAAAGATCCCTGTTACCATCATCACGGGTTTTCTGGGATCAGGCAAGACGACATTTTTAAATCACCTGATATCCGCTTATCCGAACACAAAATTTGCCATCATAGAAAATGAATTTGGTGACATCTCCGTAGATCAGGATCTGATCGTCAATTCAGACGGTGATATCTTTGAGTTGTCAAACGGGTGTATTTGTTGTTCACTCAATACCGAACTGGGCGAGTTGCTCCAAAAACTTGTCAATGGCCCGTACGAATTTGATCATCTGTTGATCGAAACGACCGGTATTGCAGAACCGGATTCCATTGCATCTGCTTTTTTTGGCCCCGGAAAAGAATCGACCTTTCAACTTAACGGCACCATATGCCTTACTGATGCTGAAGCCATTTTAATGAATCTCAATCAACGGGGTGAAGCGGTTAAACAGGTCGCATTTTCTGACTTGATCGTGATTAACAAAACTGATCTTATTTGTTCCCATAACCTGGATAAGGTCCGATCGGCAATTTCCGGCTACAATCCGGTAGCAGAAATTGTTGAATGTTCCTATGGCAACATCGATCGGGAGGTGTTATCGTTAAACGCTTACGAATCGGAAAGGATCGAACGGTATTTTATGACTCCGCGTAAGCATCACCATGATGATTTTATCTCTCATAGTTTTGTTTTTTCAGAAGCATTGGATCCCCTGAAATTCGAACACTGGATGAATATGTTGCTTTTTCTCAGCGGATACCAGATCTTCCGTATTAAAGGAATTTTAAATATGGCTGGGATGGATCATAAGGTAGTCTTTCAGTCGGTACGGTCCAGAAGTAAGCTCGAGCCTGGCAACAGGTGGGAAGATGAAGAAAAACGGGTATCAAAAATCGTCTTTATTGGCTACAACATAAAAAAAGAATCCCTCGAGAAAGGTATAAAAGGTTGTTTTAAGGTATCATAAAAAAAGAATCTGTTTTTTTGTTCGGATTTTAATAATAATTAATGGTCGGTAAACCATACAATTGATACAATAATTTTATTATTTTATGGTTCAAAATAAATAACGACTATAATTCTGTGTTTTATATATCCTTAAGAATCATCTGCCTGGGAATATTGTATGCTGTTCATTGTCTTTCAGGCACAGTAAATTCCTATGCTCAGTATCAAAATGTCCGGATTGACCTTGGCAGGGAAATAAATGCAGGGCCGTACAATCCTGTTATTTCCATAAGTCCCAAAACACCTAATAAAATGGTGATGAGCATGGCAGCGAAGAAAAGTATGGATCAAAATACATCCTTTACCATCCGAAACCAGGTGTTTGTTAGCGAAGATTTTGGAAAAACATGGAAAAACAGGCGGCTGAAATCAAAATTCGGCGATTTTGGCGATCCGTCCATAATAGCCGACAACAATGGATATTTTTACTATTTTCATATGTCGGACCCCCAGAAACAGGGGTGGAAGAGCAACATTGTAATGGACAGAATCGTTTGTCAGCGGTCTTTTAACGGAAGATCATGGAGCAGAGGTTCTTACGCCGGACATAATCCTCCAAAAGCCTGCACTGATCCTTGGGCAGCATTCGACGACCGCTCAGGCCGCATCTATGTTACCTGGACACAATTTGACAAGTATGCCAGTGACAATCCTCAGGATAGTGCACATGTAATGTTCAGCTTTTCTAACGACAGGGGATTGTCCTGGACTCCAAAAGTCCGAATAAATCTTCTTGGTGGTGATTGCATGGATAATGCTACTTCTCCGGTAGGTGCAATGCCTGCAATTGGAATAAATGGTGAAGTTTATGTGTGTTGGTCGAATAATAACATCATTTACTTCGATCGTTCAAAGGACGGGGGAATAAGCTGGTTGAAAAAGGATATTGTCGTATCCGATCAACCCGGAGGATGGTCATTTTTCGCTCCTGAAATTTCCAATGCCTGTGGCAAACCGGTTATCGATTGTGACAAGAGTTATGGCGATTACCATGGGACCATTTATATCAATTGGGCAGATCAGCGGGATGAGGAAGATGGTTCCGATATCTGGATCGCGAAATCAACCGATGGTGGTGATTCATGGTCAAAACCTGTGAAAGTAAATACAGATAAAAAAGAACATCCCGGTAAATACCAGTTCCAGAATCATATGTGTGTTGATCCGATAACAGGAATTATTTATGTGGTATATTACCATCAAAGAGAAGGTATTAACGCCGAAGTAGATGTGTTTCTTGCCTGGTCCAACGATGGGGGAACAACATTTACCAATGAGTGTATAAGCGCTTCTCCGTTTAAATCAGATTCGGATATTTACATAGGTGAATATATTCATATCAGTGCAATAGCCGGTATCGTACGACCTGTCTGGACACGAATCGATCACGGGCTATTAAGCGTCTGGACTGCACTCGTCAATTTCAGATAGTGTATTTCTTAAAAAAGATACGGAATTATGCGTTTTGCTTTTTTTGAATATGCTTCGTATACCTCCGGATATGTTTTTAGCAATTCTTTTTCTTCGAATACCATCCTTAAAAACAATCCTCCGGAAATAAGGATCACCGCCAATAAAACCCGGAGGCATGGATAAGAAATTAAAATACTCCAGCTAAAATAAATAATAGATGCATATATCGGATGTCGCAAAAACTTGTAAGGGCCATGAGTGACCAGTGCTCCTTTTGTAGTATCTGCGGATGCATGAAAGCTTCGTATGCCGAATGTTATACGAGACCAGATCATAAGAATAACTGCTCCAACCTGTATGCTAATGGAAACCGGATTTCTGGAAAAGACCCATTCATTCAAAATAAGATAATAAAACCCAAGCACAACAAGGATAAAACCACCTAACGAAATAACTTTTGATTTCATAATTATTTAGTTTATGTAGTTCCAGAGCTTCAATCTATGTTATCCTGAACTAACAACTTCCAGTTTGTCAGGTCAAGTGCTATCAGATGATACATATCCGGAAGGTGGTCATACACACAACCACCATCGATAGAATAATGCCAATAGGTTTCTTTGTACACCTGTTCAAGATCATATAACGCCACAGGAACATGCCCGTGAATGATTATCCGGCCTCCGGTGAGAGCAGGGTCAACCTCCATATCCCGGATATTCATCATACTATAGGAGTCGTTGTACGGATCTTCAAGTGCAAAATCCAGTCCGGCATGAACAAGCAAATATCTATCAAGATTAATAAAGTGTTGCAAGGAAGCAAAAAAAGCAAGGTACTCTTCTGGGATATCCTTCGCATTTTGCACATCAAAACTCAACAATGTTTCAACACCACCACGCGTAAGGAATTCAACTTCTTCATCCGGACTGTTCAACGCATCCAACAAATACTGATCATGGTTGCCCCTGAGACATTTTACGTTATAGCCGGAGGATTTAAGTTCAAAAATAAAATCAATTACCCCCTTCGAATCGGGGCCTTTATTGATGTAGTCACCAAGCAAAAACAGCTCATCTCCTTTGGTTATCCGCACCTTCTCCATCAATAACTTTCGAAATGTGGCTGAACAACCGTGGATATCGCTGATTGCTATTTGTCTAGTCAATTTTTTCGTAGGAAGTAATTATACCTTTAATCAGGGATGAACTGAATCCCTGGTGTTCCATTTCGTTAAGGCCTGCAATGGTACATCCCTGTGGAGTAGTCACTTTGTCGATCTCCCTTTCAGGATGTTGCCCGCCCTGTATCAATAACCCGGCAGCACCACGAACTGTTTGGGATGCGATGGTTTGTGCTGTCTGAGCATCAAAACCGATCTCGATACCTCCTTGTGAGGCTGCACGGATAAACCTGAGTGCGTAGGCGATGCCACAGGCTGCCAATACTGTTGCTGCATCCATCAGGTCTTCCCGGATATTGATCGCAGTACCCAGCAAATTGAAAATATCCAGCACCAGTTTCACATTGTCGTCTGAACCATTATTGGTAGCAACACACGTCATCGATTCACGAATAGCAATCGCTGTGTTGGGCATGGCACGGAATACGGGTATTTCTCCACCAAGTACTGATTCCATATGTGCAACTGTAATACCGGTTGCAACGGAGATCACGATCTGGTTACCGGTAAGCTGATGTTTGATCTCATTAAGGATCTTATCAACAGAATAGGGCTTTACAGCAACAATTACAATATCTGAAGATGAGACAGCCAGTAAATTGTCTGAATGTACATTTACGCCCTGTTCGGAGAGGTCTTTCAAAAGCTCGATCTTTCTCCGTGTAACGGTGATATTTTCCGGTTCGAACTTTTTAGATTTCAACAATCCTTCAGCAATGGATCTTCCTAGATTTCCTCCTCCGATAATGGCGATTTTATAATTTTTCATTGTTAATGCGATCTTAATATGTTTTATATGCGAAAATAAAGAACAAAGATGAGATTACTTACTTTTCAGTCATCTTTCCTTTCAAATCCTTTTCACAGCCACAACCCGGATCACACTTGCCTCACCCTGGTGAAAGGGTCCTTCATCAAGAATTATGATCTTTTCTTCTAAAACTGAAATATCCATCCCTTCAAATACCTGTTGTAGTTCCTTTAAATTGTATAACAGATCCGGATCTTTAGGCCCTCCGGATTGTTTTCCCAACTGGTTTTTTGAAAATGCTTCCATCAGGATGGTACCTTCTGGTTTCAGCGATTTTACAAGTTTGGAAAATAATATAGCTCTATCCGCAAAAGGTAAATGGGTGTAAATCAGTCCGATAAGATCATATTTGCTTTCCT
>JBNKDZ010000380.1:0-2976 GCA_050288525.1 Cyclobacteriaceae bacterium | reverse complement strand
TACGCTGAAAATGATTGCTAAACTCGACGGAAGCAGGGAGTTTTTTCAGGGACAGGAACTCCGTAAAAATGTTGAATTCAATATAATTTGCCCGGAGGACATGATATTCAGCATGAAAAGTTATAATGGATTTGCCGATATAGTAAATGATACATTATCAGACGTTAATCACTACCATGCTTCAATGGAGACTATTCAGCCACTATTGCCTGAATTATATGCGCCATATACCAACAGCCTCATGCGTGTTGAATACAAACTTGATTACCTGAAACCGGCAGTAGGATTTAAATTGTTTACATATGATCAGCTTTCAGGTCAGTTATTCAAATATCTGAAGCAGGAACTTTCCAAAAAAGAAAAGAAGAAACTTAAAAAGCTGCTGAACACCCTGAAAATCGAATCCTATTCCGAAAAGGAAAAGATCCGCATAATTGAAGATTATGTAAAAGGGAACATTGCACTACAGGATCAATCAGAGGATGAATATGAAAATCTGGAATTGGTACTTGAAAATATGTATGCCAATAAAAGAGGTATTGTACGGCTTTTTGTTGCCTTATTTGATCTTTTGGATATCAATTATCAGTGTGGTTTTACTTCCGACAGGACCATTACCAGTCTGGATCCCGAATTTGAAACCTACAGTTCGCTGGAAAACTATCTTTTTTATTTTCCGAACATAAAAGAATATATGGCACCAACAGAGGTACTCTTCCGGCTGGGGTACATACCTTATAACTGGAGTAATAATTATGGCCTGTTTATAAAAAATGTAGTAATAGGGGGCAGGCAGGAAGGAATAGGTGAACTGAGGTTTATCGAACCGCTTTCTTATGATAAAAATCTTGATAAACTGGTAGTAGATGTGGCTTTTAGCAGCGATTTTGAATACCTCGATCTGAATATACGCAGAGAACTAACAGGCTATAATACTTCGTTTATACAACCGGTATTTGAGTATATTCCGAAAGATGAAACAAAAAAAGTTGTCAATGAATTACTAAACCTTTCTGGGCAGGATATTGATTTGCTGAATTCAGGTATCAGCAACACGTCGTTTGATTCTATGTACCTGCAACCATTTGTAATTAAAGGAAATGTTAAAACCGGGAGCTCTTTTTTTGATGTTGCCGGCAACAGGTTTTTGTTTAAGATCGGGGAGGTTATAGGAGAACAGGTAGAGATGTACCAGGAAAAAGAGCGGAAGCTGCCTGTTCAGAATGACTATAACAGGAATTATGTCCGGGAAATAAACTTCGAGATCCCAGAAGGCTATACCGTTGACAATCTTGAGGATCTGAAGATATGTATTTCATTCACGGATGAGGAAGGGGAAACGCCTATGGCCTTCATTTCTGAATATACAAAAACAGGGAACCGTGTTTCTGTCATCATTAATGAATTTTATAAAAGGCTGGATTTTCCTGTTGAGAACTTTGAAGATTTCCGAAGCGTGATCAATGCAGCGGCTGATTTTAATAAGAAAATTCTCGTTTTCAGGAAAAACTGATCTTTTTGTCGTCTGCTTTACATTTATTACCAAACATAAAGGCTCTGCAAGTCGTTCTTCTGATATAAACGGAATTTAGAAGAATGAAAAAGAATATCATATACATTTGTTTTATAGGGATTGTATTGGCAGGATCAGTAGCGGTATCATGTGCACAAAAGAAAAATCAGGATATGAAAACAGAGAAAACAATTGGTTTTGAAACAGCCACCTTCGGGGCAGGGTGTTTCTGGTGTGTTGAAGCTGTATTTCAACAATTAGATGGTGTTACGCTGGTAGAGTCGGGATACTCCGGCGGACATGTGGAAGATCCGGATTACAAGGAAGTTTGTGCGGGAACTACCGGCCATGCCGAAGTATGTCAGATCACCTATGATCCGGATGAGATATCTTTTTCTGAGCTATTGGAAGTGTTCTGGGGTACGCATGATCCCACAACGTTAAACCGGCAGGGTAATGATGTAGGCACTCAGTACAGATCGGTTATATTCTATCATGATCAAAAACAAAAGGAACTTGCGGAAGCGTACAAAAGCAAGCTGAATGCGGAGAAAATATACGATAATCCGGTCGTAACCGAGATCACCGAATATTCAAATTTTTACAAAGCGGAAGATTATCATCAAAACTATTATAATCAGAATGGAAATCAGCCATATTGCCGGTTGGTCATTCAGCCTAAAGTAGAAAAATTCAAAAAGGTTTTTAGCGAGAAGTTAAAATAGTGGTTTATAAGATATCTGCTTAAAGGACATTATTTTTCGTTAACGATCCATATGCTTTATTGATTTGGTATATAAAGCACTTTATATTCAATTTCATACGGTTGTTATAATTAAAATATTGTGTTAATTTGAACATCTTAATTGTACCCAAAAATGAAATTGATATGTTTCAGATTAATATTATCTCAAGATTTCCTTTAGGGGAATCTTCATTTAGTAACATTCTGTTTTTTTTAACCGTCTGCTTTACTATTCATGCAAATGCACAGAATCACGTATATCTTGATACAACACAAACTCAAGAAGAACGGATCCGGGATCTGGTTGACAAACTAACCCTGGAAGAAAAAGTTTCTCAACTGCTTAATGACGCTCCGGCCATTCCGAGATTAGATATTCCACAATACAACTGGTGGAATGAGAGCTTGCATGGGGTGGCAAGATCAGGTGTGGCAACCGTTTTTCCGCAGGCTATCGGTTTGGGAGCTACTTTCGATGAATCCTTAGTGCTTCAAATATCTACTGCAATTTCTGATGAAGCCCGTGCCATGTACAATGCCGCAGTAAAAAAAGGATATCATCAAAAATACGGCGGACTAACATTCTGGACTCCGAATGTAAATATTTTCCGCGATCCGAGGTGGGGAAGAGGGCAGGAAACATATGGAGAGGACCCGTACCTGACATCTGTTCTTGGTGTTGCGTATGTAAAAGGATTGCAAGGCAATAATCCGGATT
>JBNKDZ010000379.1:0-23887 GCA_050288525.1 Cyclobacteriaceae bacterium | reverse complement strand
GTATGGCTTTGTCTTCCACCTCTGATATATTACCAACCGGGTCATAGGTATAGTAAAGGTCTTGAAGTAAATCGCCGTTAAGCTTTGTGGTTCTCAGATGTAAAAGACGGAAGGTTTCCTGATCGTATTGATAGGTTGTGGTGGCCAGATTATTTCCGTTTTTATCTCCGTAAACAATTCGTTCACGCTGTCCTTTAGCATCGTAGTTGATATCTTTGACAAAAAGTTTTTCTGCAACTCCTGTTTGTGTTACCCTGACCTGCTCCAACAGCCCGGCTTCATCATAAACAGGTATTATCTCGCTGCTGTCAGGTGTAATGGTATGGATTGCCCGGTTTAATGCATCATATGCTGCCTGAGTGGTGTAGCTGTTTAATGCAGGATCGAACAGGGCAGTGTTATTTACATTGGCAGGGATCCAGTCAGGCACATCCTTATAGTTGGCATTAAACTCACGGGTAGTTTCCAATACGTTGCCCTTAAAGTCAAACTGCAGATTTTGTATCCTTCCGGCAGTATCGTATTGCTGAAAGACCTGTCCTCTAAGGTTATTTTGGTATTCATTGGCCTGCCCTTCTCCATAAATGAAGCACTCGTAAATATTATCCAATGCAGTTCCTCCATCTCCTCCCTGCACTTTGATGCGATCCGGTCTTTGAATGGCATCGTATTCAAAGCTGAGGACATGACCTCTGCTATCCCAGCGGTGTATGGGGTTGCCCGTCAGGTTGTTCAGCACCCAGCGTTCCCCGGCATCCATGCTGTTTTGGTACACGCGGTGACCGAGCATATCATATTGGAAGGTCATTACTGCATTACCCCGGGCATCCAAAACTGCTTTGGTATTTCCCTCCACATCCAGCGCTATGAAAGTGGCGTAGAGTTTGTCTTTTGCGGCAGCATCCAATCCATTATGTTCAATGCTCAAAACCGGCCTTTCCAGTGAATCCAGGTAAAGATAAGTTGGCGTATCGGCATGGGCAGCCGCTTTTTGGGCGGCTTGCTTTTCTTTTGCAGGATCTTTGCCATGAGCTAATAATTCAGAATCAATCAGGTTATTTATCCGGTTGTTGTACCAGTCGCTTTCCAACACCGTATCATTCTGGTCAAAACTGACTTGCTTCCAGGAGTCGAACATTACTTTGGAAAATGTACCGTCCGGAAACTCCGTTTTGACCAAGCGCCCTATGGAGTCGTAGTAAAGCACGGGAGTTACACCAATCTCAACCAACTCAGGGGCATCTTCATACAAAAAGTTGGTACTAAAATAGGGTTCATATTGTCTGACGGGGTTGCCTTTATTATTCAACACAGTCCTTCCGTTACCTATCCATCGCAAATCCACTACTGTATCTTTTTCTTCCCTTTGGCCATCTTCCATGTAGTATGCAATACCCGGTTCGGCCTGTACTTTGGTCATTGCTACATTCCCTAGCCCGTTGGAGTATTCAAAACTGAATTGTATTTGGCTGTTATTGTTCTCCGCGAAATGCTCCTCACGAGCAATCGAAACAACAAAAACCGGTTGATCCCCGGTATTTTGGTAAGTATCAAAATCATAAACAAACCGGACAGAGGCTGCTTGTAAAAGGTTGTTTCCTGCCTGCCTCAATTGAATGGTATTGGTACTGTTGTACGTTGCTGAAGCCAGTAACTGAGTTATGTCCGATGTCTCTGCCGGCTCTGTATATTCTTTCAGACCGGTAAGGTTATCGGCATTGTTGACGAGGTTTACTGCCGCTCTTTCTGCATTAGTGAAAATGCCATTCCCTTCAATAGCCAATGCTTTGACCAGACCCAATTCATCCATTAAAACGGTGGACGGATTGGCATTGGCATCAATCACCCGGGCAGGTGACATGGTGCGGTAATTGAATACGTCCATCTGCACCTTGCTATCCACGGCATCGGTAGTAGATTTTATAAACAGATAATAGCCATCGTTATTTCTGGTTGTCCCCATAAAGGTCTCCGTGTCATATACCACATGAATTACAGCTCCAAAAGGGTCTTCAAAAGCCACAGGAGAAAAAAAACGGTCCCTGACATGGGACATAGCCTCTCCTGCACCAACTTTAAAATGAGCAATACCGGAACGGATCCACAAGTTGCCGTCGATATTGGAAAATTGCCCTTTAGCTTCAATGAAGCTACTCACATTAGCACCTTCTGCCTGTAGTTCACTACCTTCCTTTTGATAAATAGCTGCCACCAGATCAGGTGTATACGCCAATTGATAGCTTTCGTATGGCAGCCCCAGTGTATCATAAAAACCAAAGCCCAACACACTCAGGTTATCATCCGAATACCGGGATCTGATATTTTCAATTAGCCTCTTTTCAGTGCCTCCACCCGGAGCTTCATGATAGCCAATCTCTGTAGCTGTGGCCAGGGCATTTTCCAGCTCGCTTAGCCTGAACAAGTTATTTGCTGGTATAAAACCTGTTAATTCATAAGTCTTAGTTTCATGGGGTAAGCGCAACCGATAGGCATGCGGTAAGTCCACATCATCAAAATCGGTTCCTCCATCATGGTATCTGGCAAAGCTATTTTGGGTGTAAATGATTGGTGTTTTGGTTTGTTCGGTTTTCGCTTTTTGGATATTGTCAATAAATGCGTTTTGCAACTGTGCTTTTTGCACTCCATCGTTGTTCAGTACATCTTCAGAGAATTCAGTAATATTTCCGGCTAATGATAGAAAGTCAGCATTTGCTTTAGATTGTTTACGCCCGTAAGCCACTGATGCACTCTCTAATATATTTCCCAGTTCATCAATTTGAGTATTGAGCGTATGTACCATACGGGAATCAGTTTCGTCCCGCTCATACCCGATAGTAACGGCTTCGCATTCTGTAACCAGGAAAACCCCGTATTGATTTTTATCTCTCGGTTGTAAAAGCTGCACATTGCAGTTATGGGTAGTCACCGTGAAGGGTTTCATTTGCAATTTCAGCTCTGTATCGGTCGGGTTCTCAGGGGCATCGAGGGCAAACACCTCCTGGCGCAGCACCATGCCTTTGCAGGCCCGCAGTGCCTCCCTGAATTCATCTCCTGCTAAAGCCTCTATATCATCTGAGAGATGAGTATCGGGCAATTCCGGCTCTGTAATACTCAATGGCGAAACCGGAAATTGTTTGTTGTATTCTTCATACCAATACTCATCTTTAAACTGCGTCAGGATGGTTTCCCTATCCAAAAAGGCACCGGTATGAAACCAGGTTTTGGTCAGCACGGGCTTCTGGTATAGCGCCTCTGAGCTTTCCAGTTGGCTGGTCTCATTGTTGCGGCTCCATTCGGCATAGTGCTCCGAATCAATCTGTTCTACCATCCCAAAACCTCTGAATTCTCTTTCATGGTGGTCGTAATAGCCATGATGGTACCGGTATTCGCTGGTAAACCGCACATCAGTTATTTTCTCGTCTATCACCAGCTTACTCACCACCTGAACTGGAAAGGGCAACTTCGTTATCCAGGGCTTTCCTTGTAGTTTATCGTTTAAATAATAATGTATCGAGCTTTTATACTGAATGGATGTTTCTTTTCCTAAATTGTTTTTATAGTGAACCAGCACATGAGGTTTTTTACTGTTCATCAAGTCAATATACCGCATGGGGGCATTGGTATGGGCAGGCAGATCAGATGACCATACTATACATGAGGTTCCTGTTCCCAGCAGATCAATAACAGAAATACGGCTATTGCTGTCAATGGAGAAAAACGGTTCTATCTCATGGGCATCGCTCCAGGCATTACCACTTAGATTGATAAAAGCTTTGAATTGATTTCTTCCCAGATAAATGATGTCGGTTGCCCCGGTACCACTAACATCGGCCAGGTGTAAATATTGCGGATTGAACTGATCAGGATGGTCGAATAAGGGGGCGTTGCCCATACTGACTTTTGCACTGAACCTCCCATAGCCTTTGTTGGCCCAATAGCAAACTTCCTGGTTGCGTATCCGGACGATATCGGTTAAACCATCACCAGACATATCAGCCAGAAAGATCGTCTGCTCTTTATCTGCAAATACAATGGCAGGTCCCTTGTCTTCGTCCAGGGCTTTGGCTACATGTTCAGAGGGTAAATGGCCTCTTTTCCCATCAGCAGCATACCATGTAAAGGCGTTTTCTTCCGTAACTACTATATCCGGCTGTCCGTCGCCATTAAGATCAATCAGCCTGGTGTTAGGGTCTTGTAAATTAATGTTAGCTACTTGCTCGAATGGCCTGAAAGGTTTCCAGTCGTTGTTGTGAGTCAGCTCAAAGAATCCCTGGGTGGAACCACTGTTGACAACTACTTGTTTTTGGCCATTTGCTGCAAGGTCCTGAATAGACAGCACTCCTTGGGACAAACCTGAAAAAGAAGGTTTGGGGATCACTTTCTTTGCTGTAGAAAATGCTACTTCACCATCTTCATCTACATCTCCCAGATTATCTTTATAAAACCATCCCTCTCCCTGCTCAGTGAGGATCCCGGAAATTCCCTCCCCGTACAGGTCTACCCATTGATAGTTATTGGTTAGCCCGACAGGGGTATTCACGATACTTTCAGGGTTTACTGTTTTTATTGTTTTGTTCCAGTGAAGCTTTTCATAGGTGAACTCCATGGAGGGGAGCGATTTTCGGGCATAGATTCCGTCTGGTTTTCGGATATAGCCAGTCTGGGTAGTAGATTTCAGGTAGGTGGTTTCGGATACTCCCGAATCGTTGACAGAGGAAGGCTCATATTCGAAATCCATGGAGCGGACTAAATAATTTTCGCCGAATGCTTCCTCTTCCAGGGTTCCTGCAAATTGTTTTTCGTCTTTAAAATGGTGGAACATTAAGATCCGCCTGCAAAGACGGTTGGTCCTCACCTCAAACCCAGCGCGATAAGATGAAAATGCATCACTTCGGTAACCCCACTGACCGGCATCATCTGGAGAAGGGTTTGTTGGATCATGCTCTCCATAGTCTATAACAAGTTCAAAGAAATGCTCTTCTTCATCTGGTGCTTGTGGGTCGTAGGGTCTGACCGGATCGGCATAGTAGGCCTTGAGATTGCCGTACCTTATTTTTTTCAGGTATGTGTTGGTAGTCGGGGCGATACCGTTGAGCCTGTTTTTCTCAAACGCCTCGCTGGGGACATTGGTAAGGTCCTCTTTTTTACATTCATATTTTATCCAGTTGCCTTTATCGTCATAGCTGAACTCAGGCAGCCATTGGTATATCTTGTTCGCATCTTCAGGATCTGCAATTCTGGCATTTTCGCTTCTTCCGAAGATGGTGGCTACATTGTCCTTCGTGGTGGTCTTCCAGTAAATGCCATGATCGGCATGATAAATCTTTTCTATGCGAGCAAATCCTCCTTCTATTCTCGGGCGGTATCTTTTGACCACATAGCCTCCTGCTCCGTTACCGGGATAATGCTTTTCCTGCCACGTATCTTCATCTTTTTCCAAATAAGGCACCAGATCTTCAGTTCCTGAAAACATAAAAATATCCTCTTCCAATCCATCCCGGTATCTGGGCAACCGCTTATCTGTTTTTCGCTGGATGATTGGGAAATCGACCGACCACCCCTGACCATACGGACTATTGCCTCCACCCGAATTATAGGAGAGATGGAGAGATGGAGAGAATTTATTCCGGCCGGGAGTGATGGGCAACGGGATCGAGAACCCCGCTGTTCCGTTAGCAGGGTTAACCTCAAACTTCTCATCTATACTTTTTAATGCTCCCCCACCTTTAGGAAGGGAGATTTCAGGAATCTGAATAGCGTTCGACTCGGTAGCCCGTTCTTGGGTGAGGGAAGAAATAGTACCAGCTCCCTCAATGTTATTGGTTGGTTTGGTTGGTTTGTTATTTTTCACAATAGAAGATATATCTGAGAAAGATGTATTAAGTCTACATTTTCTAAGTTAAATACTCAAATAAATGTAATAAAAATAATTATTAAAGCAAAATCAATAACTAACCTTTAGTATATAAGAAGGACGAGATGGCTTTGTCGGAATAAGATTTTTATGAGCTATCGAGATATTGAAGAGCTTCTGAAGATCATAGGAATAAGGATCAATCGGTATTTCTGGGGGATAGAGATATTTAAACATAAATTTTTGATAATCTAAAAAGGAAAAATTCAATACTTCTTACTTTGAATTACATGCTTAATCAGAAGAATGACTTAATTGGAAAGTGGGAAGGATTTTACGAATTAAGTGATCAAAGAATTTGATTTTTAGTGATACCAACCTGACAGCGTCCATAGACCTGTCAGCATTACTTAAGATGACACTACTCAACATTTCATAGCTCCAATATTGTCTGAAGCAGAATTCTAATTTACTGAGACACGAACCAGGGGTATTGTCCGCTTACTTATTTCTCTATTCCCCTCAGATTTTCTGATTGATCCAGGAATAACGGCAGCCCATGAACAATTCAATACTGTGAAATTTTAATTCAAATAAATCAAGAGGAAAGGATTATGCTTGCCAATGAATTGCTTTAAAGCGAATAATACAAAATAGTAAGACGGATGATTATGCTCATCTGACCATGCGAATTATTCGTAAACATCAAGGAATGATAGTGTAAGCTTCCCTGAAAGTGGATCAATTAATGGAGAAGCTTACACTATGAAATCAATCATCAGTATTTATACAACGTATCGAATAGCCATTTCGTTTATTGGAATTATGCCTGAATACTGTTGAGTTGTCATAATACATAATGCGCGACCATGCAGTCTCGGAATTCATCACCGTTGCCGACCACCAATATCCGTAAGATCCTGTTTTGTTTACTGCTCCGTAGAACACCCCCGCAAAATTACGATGACCACCGGGTCTGGCTTTAAAGCCTGCTTCATTGGAGGCTCCTGTATTGGGAGATTTCCAATGTGATGTGCCGGCTTCTTTGAGTTTGCCCCCTGCCAGCCCCTCTCCTCCTAAAGCATTGATTAGAACAGTCCAATCATTATCTGTCGGAACACGCCAATCTGAAGGACACAGTTTGTCTGTAGCTACTACATGCCAATTGTACAATGCCCCATAATCCTCCTTATACTCATATTCAGAATTGTAATACCAACAAAATGCAGGATTTGATGTGTTGATTTCCCAATCATGTGGATTGCTTATATATGGTATTTCAGTTCCATCGTTATACTTTGTGCTCCGCAGATTTTCAGCCATCCAAAGCTGATCACCTATTTCAATAGTCTGATAAAGATTTCCTTCGACATCACTTAACATTCCTATTATATTGAGCGTATTTGTAATTGGGCTGCCATTGGCTGTTATAATTGAAGCTTTGATTGTTTGAGTCCCGTAGCTTGACCCAAGCTTCCATTTAGTTTTAGCTTTTCCATTGATATCAGTGTATATATTAACAAACCGACTGCCTACATCACTTCCAATAGGAAAAAGAAAACCTTCTTCAACAGAAAATGTAACTTTCACTCCTTCCATAACATTTCCGCTTTCATCTTTTACAACAGCAATAATTGGATTGGGGAAAAGTAGGTCTACTGCTGCCCCCCGAATATCTGTAGGGAATGTAATTGGCTGTAATGTGACCTCTGTTGGGGCATGTGCCCTGGCCGTAACAATTAACGGAGAACCGTACAACGATGCCGTCGTACCAGCTTGCAGCGCTGTTATGGTCAGCTCTTGAATTCCTGTACTTGCACCTAATGTCCAAGTAACACTTGCTTTTCCATTTATATCAGTTTGAATGCTTGTTTGGGACAGGCTCCCTTCAGCAACTGAAAAATCCACGTTTGCCCCGGCAAAGCCTTGCCCATGCTGATCTTTGACCAATACTTCTACCGGCATCGGCAAAACTTCATTTACGATACCCGTTTGGTCTGTCCCGGAAAGAAGTTCGATGCTGCTAGCCTCGGGTGGCTTAGAGGTAGCTGTTGCTTTTATTGTTATAGGCGACCCACTCAGCTGGGTCCCATGACTATTTTGCGCCGTTATTATCAATTCCTGCGCTCCTTCTTTGTTACCTAAAACCCAAATAATGCTGGCTTTCCCATCATGGTTTGTTGTAGGGTTTGAGGGGGAAATTACTCCTCCACCTTTTTCTATATCTATTGTAAGTTTTACCCCTGGAAAAGGATTGCCATATTGGTCTTTTACCGACACTTCAATGGGAGCAGGAAGGGGGGCCTGAACCTCGCTTTGTTGGTTATTACCGGAAATGAGGCTTATACTTGCAGCTACAGGTGGCTGTGGCTGTGGCTCTGTTTCACTTTTTTTACACGAAGTAACAAACACCGTAACAAATATTACGGCAATTGTACATAGTATCTCATTTTTCATTATGCAACTACTTAAGTTATTTCATTTAATCTTTTATGCAACGTAAATAGATTCCTGCCGATTTGTCCCCACCAGGGCTAATCCCTACGACATTGAAGGAACAAACCAGGTAACGATAGGTGAGGCAACACTCGTATCCCGGCGTACTAGTCCACCAATTACTAAATGAACCCATATCATAGAATCCTCCATCGAATTGATTTCGAGCTCCACCGGCAAGAGCTGCAAAACCATAATTGTCAGTTCCACTCAAACCACAGGCCCAAGAAGTGGTAGCTTTTAAAGCCATGCCCTCAACTCCCGAATGTCCATCATTCTTAATAAAATTAATCAGTTCATTCCACTCCGCATCACTTGGCATATGCCAGCCAGCCGGGCTGGCACTACTTGCTGCATGCCAGTTGTAGATGACTCCATATGTTGCATAGTTTGGGCTGGCTTTGGCGGCTGTTACATCACTGCCATTGTAACCATAAACTCCATAACCAGACGTTGTTCTATACTTGAACTCACTATTGTTATGAACTTCAGGTAAATACCTTAAGTTTTCGGCCATCCATATTTGATCCCCAATCGTTACGACCTTATATGTATTGCCATCGCGAGGGTCTGTAAATTGTCCGGCGCCTGCGGTACTAAAGGTTTCTTCATTTCCATAGCTTGTACCCTCACTATTGGTGGCATAAGCACGAATGTAATAGGTCGTTCCGAAATCCAGCCCCTTAACATTACTTGTAAAACTGCCGATTCCAGTTCCGTCTTCGGTTCTATTATCCGCAATGGTCGGTTCCGGAATCGTATTCCAACAGACTCCTCGAACAGTGACCTCCGCTCCTCCATCTTCGATAACATCACCTCCGGAAGTAACGCTTTCTCCCCCTATGTCATAAGGTACTGTTGTGCTAACCGTTGGGAGTTTTTTTAAGCTTTTTTCGTCACAAGACCAGAGCAAAACGAGAAAAAACATTAATGGTAATATGATATTTTTCATGGTAATTGAAATTCATTTAATCATGAATATTTTTGAACATTTTATAAAAATTATTTTTTTGAACAACGACCGGGCAACCAATGTCAGGGTGTGCCTTTTCGCTATGGCTCGCATTGTCCATTTTTCACCTGATCAATGGTAGGATTGTAAGCATTACCAGAGACAAGCCAGGATGAAGGAGGATGATTCGTAAACTGTGTTTGTAGAGCACAAAAACCTGATAATTTGGTATTGTTTTCAACATTAAAGGACCAAATACCTTCTATGTTTTCTAATCCTTCAAGACTTATCAGACCCGGATTATTGCGTATAAGTATTACCCTTACTTCATCCAAGGTGCTTAAATAAGACAGTGAGAGAGTAGAGGAATCTTCTATCCTTAGCCCCCACACTTTTTCAAGGTTTTTGAACCAATTTTCGAGTTGTACCCAACCTTCACGCATGTTGATCAGGTATAAAGTTCCTGTGATCTCTTTAAACTTGAAACCAGGGGTATGTATACTACCTGAGCTATTATTCAATGTCATGTTACCATTAAGATATTCATACCTGTCATATACATGTCTATCGAAATCGTGTGCTATATTGATATTTCCATAATACGTTTTTAATATTTTTTTCAGGGTCTCAACGTCCACTTTCACTGAATTGAGCTCCTTGATTAATTCAATCAATTGTATGCTGTCAGATTTGGTACGATTATCCAGCATTGCCAGGGTATTTATTACTTCATCTAATTTCTTCAGTTCTTGCTGGTCATAATCATTTTGTTTTTTTAAATCGTCAATTTTAGCTAACATATCCTGTTTCTGCTGGTCAAAACTGCTTTGCAATTGTTCTTGTTGTCTGCTTATTTCATCGATCTTATCTTTCAAATCTCCGGTACAGGCAAATGCAATTAGTAATATGAGAGCAGATATAGCAGTAATTCTTATTTTCATTTTCATTTCTACAAGTTTTAAATCAGTATATTTTTAGTTTAAGGAATATATTCCCAAATGTCCGGGTGATAATCGTATGTAGTGCCGTTGTAGGTTTCGCCCATGCCCATATATAGTTTTTCCCCTTTATGCTTGCGGCATCTCCTACCGCTCCGCCCAGATTCATCACTACTATTTCTGGCTTAAGAACAGACTCTGTTTCGTCATTGTCTTTACTACAGCCTAAAAACAATGCGAAGGCAACCATTAAAATTATTATTTGATGTATCTGTTTCATGTCTGATTGCATTATGGCTTAAGTTTGTGCATTATTGAGCAATGTTTATTTGATGATTTTACACCTTCTGCTTAAGGTATTGTTGCTGTATTCGATTTCCCCGTTGTTCCCATTAGGAAATAATATGCTTATCTGGATGTTGGTGATTACATCCGGGACGTCAAGCAAGCAGGTAGTTTGCTTACCTGGCAAAAGTGGTGGTTTCGATATCTTTTCTAATTCTGTATATACGCTTACTCCCCCAGCCATTTTATAGTAGCTCACCAACACCTCGTACGAAGCAGATTTCATAGTCCCGATGTTTGATATAAAAAGCAATTTCTTGCCCGATAAGCAGGTGCTGCCAAAATCTAAAGTATTATTGTTCTTATCCATTATTTTTAGTGTAGTAAGCTCAAGATCGGGAACTGCTTTTGTGATTTTTCCACTGTATATGGCAGGATTGATTTTGTGGATGCTACTTTCATTGATCTGCAGTGTTTCTGTTTTTGCCAGCACATCCCATTTATAAGCCGCTTTAAATTGTTTCTTTGCAAGCGTATTGCCGTTTTGCATCAACATAACTTCAAGATAGGAGCTTATTATCGGGTAGCTGTTGAATTTCATGATAAAATCTGTTGATGATTTTGAAGAAACTTTTTGAGGAATGTACCCAACGTCCAGCGCCTTACCAGAAGCATCGTAAAACCATGCACCTATGTATAATGGATTGCTTTGATCCGGTGTGACATCATGGGAAACACGTATTTTTAATTCACTATTCTTAAAACTGAGCAGGGCACATTCTTTAATGACACCAGTATTGGGATGATTGGAGAAAGTCATTACTCTGCCAACAGAGCTTTCAAGCACAACTGGGGTATTGTTTGGTCCCGGTATAGTAATTGGCGTGGCAGATACGGTTCCTCCGTTTATCGAAAAAGCACCGTATGTCGAGGTTTTGCCCGGGTCAGGTTGAACCGAAATTTCTTCAAATTGCAGTTTTTGTGTACGCCTAACTTGTGCAACACAGATCGTAGATGAGCATTCAAATAAAAATATTAATGCCAAAACATAAGTAACAAGGGCATTTCTTCCAGATAGTAAAACCATTTACAAAAGCTTTAATTAAACATATATGCAATGTTAGTACACTTTCACACTGGCTTCGTTCACTATATTTTCAAAAGGATGGAGTAATCTTGCAAATAGAAATTTTTTCTATCACTATTCTTGCATTCTCAACACAATAAACAAACATAAAACACTGATTAAATGCGACTTACACCTTGCATTATGCTATCTAAAATGTAGTGGAAATACTTCAGCTTTTTTTCATCTCTTTGGGAGAATAACCAAATTCGGCTTTGAACGAACGACTAAACCATGATGGGTCCTTAAACCCCGTTTCGTAAGCAATTTGAGCTATACTCATATCTGAAGATTGTAAAAGCTCTTTTGCTTTTTTAAGGCGTACAGTCCGGATAAAAAGTGCAGGAGAAGTACCACTGATCGCTTTTATTTTTCGGTACAACTGTGATTCACTGTAATCTAATTCAAACGCAAGCGATGACGTATTAAAATCAGTATCAGACATTTTTCTTTCAATAACTGAAATTGCTTTAGAAAGAAACTTCTGTCCTGGGCTAACTTCAGCTTTCGTCGTTGTTTCCTGATATTTCTTCTGAAGCTTTTGACGCATATTGAGCAATTGCTCTAGTTGCACAAGCAATTCTGTCTTATTGAAAGGCTTTTCGAGATAAACATCAACCCCGGCAGTAAGTCCGGCAATACGGTTTTCTTCACCTGCCTTCGCCGTTAGCATAATGATGGGGATATGGTCTGTTAATTCCTTATTTTTCAGCTCATAACAAACTTCATATCCATTTTTATGAGGAATCATAATGTCGGTAATAATTATATCCGGAATCAGGCACAATGCCTGTTCAACTCCCTTGTTGCCGTCTTCTGCCAACACCACATTGTATTGATTTTCCAGGAAGGATTTGATATAGTACGAAACATCCGAATTGTCTTCTATCAGTAGTAACAGAGGTTTGCCATCTGAATGAATTGTCGCTGGCTCTTGCTCTTCATGGATCTCTACTTTTCCGTTAGTTGCAGTGGTTAAATTGATCTCTTTTTTCATTATCGCACCATTAGTAACAGGCAATTGTACTGTAAAGCAACTGCCTTTCTTCACTGCACTAGTCACTTCAATTTCACCCTTCAGAAGCTTTACCAGCTCCATAGTAAGGAACAGCCCGATACCTGTTCCGTAGTGTTGCTGTGTTGTTGATGCTGACTGAAAAAACCGGTTGAAAATTCTTTTTTGAACATCATCAGACATCCCTATGCCTGTATCTTTCACTTTAATTATTAATCTATTGTCCTTCTGGTTATGCTGAATATAAAATAAAACACTGCCATTTTTCGGGGTGAATTTTATGGCATTGGACAGCAAGTTGGATACGATCTGCGCCAATGAATCCGGGTCGAAATCCATTACTAATTCATCAGGTTCTGTATGAACCGCAAATTGTATATTTTTACCGGATGCTAATAGAGCGTAGCTTTCGGACAAATATTTTAGGTAATTGATCACATCTCCCTGAATTGGATTGAGCTTCAATTTATTGTTTTCGAGCTTTGCCAAATCTAAAATCCGGTTTACCAGCACCAGCAAATCGTTTGTATTCCTGTTAATTATATCAAAATCATGGGCAAATTTTTCCTTTTCCACACCTGGTAATCCAGACATTATTTCATAAGAAACACCATTAATGATGGTAAGTGGAGTCCTGAACTCATGCGATATATTTGCAAAGAAATTATTTTTTAGTTTGTCTATTTCTTTAAGCTTATCCGCTTCCTTTCGCGTTAAAATATTCTGAATACGCCATTGATACACAAAATAAATTGTTGAAATCAGCAAAAACATCCACACAGCTAATGCAATATTGCTTTTCCACCAAGGAGGTGTTACATGTATTTCTAAACTCAAGGGAGGTGAAGTCCAGAATTTTGACCTGGATATCCCTTGAATTTCTAATGTATAGCTTCCCGGGTCGAGGTTGTGAAATTGTATATTTCTCCTGCTTCCCAAATGATTCCATTTTTTATTGTCAGGCAAAACACGATAAACAAAATCAACACTTTTGAATGGGCGAATATCAATGCTTGTGAAATTTATGCTTAATGGGAAGTTTGTATGGTCTAACACGATTGGTTCTGCTACTGACGCATGCTGCAAAGTCAATTCCTGTGTTTTGCTTCCGTTGTTGTAATCAACATTGGTAAATATCAATTTGGTTGCTTTATCGATGTTCAACAGGTCAGAAGGATTAAAAAGTGCGATCCCGTCAATGCTGCCAAAATAAAGCCTGTTTTTGTTGTCCTTCAGGACGGCATTGAGATTAAATTCGGAAGCGGGCAGACCGTCACGTTCCGTATAATTGCGAAACTCTTTATCCTCCCTATCCAAACAAGCCAGCCCATTGTTGGTACTCACCCAGATGTTTTCATTGTCATCTTCAACTATGCTGTATATTACATTGTCAGGCAGTCCGGATTTTTCGTTGTACATGATCATAGTTTCCGTGGAAGCATCTAAATTACTTAAGCCGTTTCGGGTGCCTAACCATAACGATCCGGTATGATCTTCCAGGATACAGTAAACAGTGTTGTCGCCCAACGAGTCATTGCGAATATCAAGCAGCTCAAATTCCGGCTTGTAGAAGCCTCCTTCAGAAAAGGTAAGCTTGCCAAGCCCTGCTGAAGTTCCCAACCAGTAATTATCATTTCTATCTTGAATTATGCAGTATATCCTTTCCGGGAACGCTTCATTCTTATCTAAAAAACGCTCAAAGCTGATGCTACCCTGCTTTAGGTTTCCTGTAAACCTGTTTAGTCCTCCATGCTGGGTGGTTATCCAGACATTCCCTTTGCTATCGCAATAGATTTGCCTTACAAAATCGTTACTCAGCGAAGTGCTGTCTTCAGAAATATTTCTAACGGTTGTAAAAGTCGGGGACTGAATACTGAACTCATCCAGGTTGGCAATAGCAATACCTGTCTTAGTGCCAATCCAGAGATTGTTTAGGGAATCTTTCTCCAAAGAAAAAACAGGCGCATTAGGCAGCCCAATTTCTTTACACGAGAAATGGTAGGTTTCATCACCAGAAAATAAAATAAGGCCATCGTCAGAAGTGCCTACCCAAAGTCCTTTACTTGTCTCCAAAAGTGAAAAAACAATATTACTCCCCGTTTCGGGATTGTTGATTGATGGAATATCAATTGTACTGAAAACAGGATCTTGGATTAAGAGGTTTAAATATTTCCCTGTTCCCACCCAAACCATGTCATCATCGGGCATAGCACAATATACCGTGCTGTTGCTTAGCTGCACTGTAGATGATTTTTCTGCACTATACTTCTGAATACTTTCTCCAGTTGATTTTCCGGATATTTTATACAAGCCATTTCCTGTCGCCACCCAACAGTTTTCATACTTATCCCAGGTAATATCATAAATCACATTGTTCTCGATTCCTTGGTGATTCGCAATAGTATTTGTCGTAATAGCTTCGGCATCCCCGGTCTTAACATCAACAATAAACAGGTTGCTGCGGGTGCCTATCCACAGATTTTCGATATTGTTACTTTCTATACAGGTAATAGGTCCGGTTAAATTGTACGCTTCTCTTTTTAGATTCAGCTCCTGTTTGTGCGTTAGGGAAACAGTCCAGATATTACCCTCATTTGTCCCAATAAAAACTGTATTATCCAGGTTCACATGTAGTGTTGCAGGACTGTCCGAGCCAAAGTAACGGAAGATATAATCATCAATATTTCCTTCATTAAAAAATATGCATCCTACTCCTTTACCATAGAACACGAACCAAATATTACCATTAGCATCTTCTTCTATACTGGTAATTGAAACAGTACGATCTTTCCACTCCAAACCAGGTCTTATAAACTGCCCCTTTTCAGGATTCCAAAAAGCAATCCCATTATTATCTGTGCCAACCCAAATATATCCACGCGAATCTTCGAACACACAGTTGATGTAGTTTCCCGGGATAGTACCAGCATCTCCTTTCTGATTGATAAAAACTGTAAATTCGTTGCCGTCATAACGGTTGAGGCCGTACTGGGTAGCCAGCCACAAAAAGCCTTGTTTGTCTTTGCAAATATCACCTACCGAAACCTGCGACAATCCGTCTTTTGTGGTATAGTATTTTATTGCCGATTTTTTTATATCAAAGTTGGATTGCCCAAACAGAATGTTTTGTATTATAAAAAAAAGAATTAAGCTCAAAATCGAGGTTTTCATTCGCTAAAACTGTTTACTTGTGGCCTTCCTTTTTTTAGGGATGGTTAAATAACTTCTCATTTTATCCATGGAACAAATATTCCCTTGAGATACGTTTACAAACTGCGACAAAAATGTAAGAAAAAATATCGTATCATTTGGATTTAGCAATTCCACAATAAACGCTTATATAAATAATCTTTTCTTACCTATTAACTTTGTTCTTCGCTTTCTTTTGAATCAACGAAGAAATCCCAATGTATATTAAATACACAACTCCGCAAAATTTTACCAATGCAATTAATTGAGCCGATTGACAAGAATCCGGTTGATATGGGGATTATCACTGCTGAACAGAATACCTGTAATAATCCTTCATAAACGAATACATTATCCGCATACCAATAGCAATACTCAAAAGTATTGCCAGATACATGCCAAAAGTTATCTGCCCGTCCAGATTGAGAACATACTCATTTGGATTTTTTCTGTTGTAGTAAAGTTCGATTTTTTCAACAGGTTCATAAGCCAGCGTATCTTCATCAATACCAATAACCTCTTCAACCATGACTTTATATTTCTGGTCATGCACATCATAGACATACCACATCGTAATCAGGTATTCTTTCTCTTCGTTCTGATAATATTCATTTATGTGACGAGATTCATATATACCATATGTCTCAACCCAGTCCTTTAATGAATCTTTGACAAAAAGTACGGTTACAAATCCGATACCTGCAAAACCTAAAAGAAATGAAAAAGTTAATCGTGAATTTATGGAGAAAGATCCGTCAACTATTTCCCAAAAACCTGCTTTCTGTTTTTGCGCGGATTTCCGTTTAGCTTCTGTTTTAACCTGTTCATATTCGCTTGTAGATACCTTACCTGATAAAACGCTGTCATAAACAGATCTGCTATAAGGATCAGATAAAATGGAATAAGCAGTTTTTATTCCCTGAAATTTTTCATTTGCATCCGGATCCTTCGATTTGTCCGGATAATATTGATGTGCCAGCTTTCTGAATGCTTCGGTAATCTCGCTTTTCGAAGCATTCTTTGATATTCCAAATAGTTTGTAGAAATCTTCAATCATAAACCATTTCAGAAATTATATTTGAAATTCACCCAAAATACTATTAAAAATACAGGAAACGAATTGTCTTGGCGATTGAAATATAACTTTCAACCACAAAAAAAAAGGAGCATAAATCCAGTTGCCCTGAACTCACACTCCTAACAGTTTTGAGCCCCCTGCCGGGATCGAACCAGCGACCTACTGATTACAAGTCAGTTGCTCTACCAGCTGAGCTAAGGAGGCTAAACCTATATTTCTCAATTTGACCTCCACTCATCTGGTGCTCGCGCGCATCCTGGCTCCTCACTAAAAATGTCCCCCGGACATTTTCTTAACGATCGGCCCTCAGCTGAGCTAAGGAGGCTAAACCTATATTTCTCAATTTGACCTCCGCTTTTCGAAGGTAGCTTTTGCTTTCAGAAGTTCTTCCTTTGCAAAAGCGAGTGCAAATGTAGTCTTATCGACATAAATTCAAAAGCTTTTCACAAAGAATTTTAAAGAAAATACGATTTTTTTTGTCAGATGTTGCTGATCATTTTCAACTGCTCCTTCAAACCTTTCAATTCCTTTTTGGCGCTATCGATCTTTCCTTTGAATTCTTCTTTCAGCTTGTTGGCATTTTTAGAATCTGCAAAGAAATCGATGTTGTTTTTCCAGACATTGATGTCGTTCTCAAGTTTGGATATCTGCCGGCGAAGGATGCCTTCTTTTTTCTGGATCATGCGTTCCGAACCCGGACCATATTTGGCCTTGCTGAACTGGGCAGAGAACTTCAACTGATGTTTCTCAGTATCTGTTATATCCAGGTCCTCAACAAGCTTGCTTACAGCCTCCGTATAACGTTTTTGAATGGATTTGATATTGGATCTTGGCACATAGCCAATACCTCCCCATTGTTCTTCTATTTCCTTTATACGTTCGATGTCGACCTCTTCCTGCTCCTGCATCTTTTCCAGTTCGTCACATAATTCTTCTTTCTTCTTCAGGTTAACGACATAATCCTGCTCCATCTTTTCACTTTGTGCCCTTCGGCGGTTAAAGAAGTGATCACAGGCTTCCTTAAATTTCTGAAATATCTCGTTCCTGTTTTTCTCAGGTACCGGACCGATCTCCTTCCACTGACGTTGAAGCTTCTTCAGCTCTTCTGAAGTAGCTGCAAAATCATCGCTGTCTTTCAGCTCTTCCGCTTTTGCGAGGAGATCCTGTTTTAAAATGAGGTTTTCTTTTCTCGATTCATCGATTTTTTTGAAAAAGACCCCTTTATGATTGAAAAAGGTTTTAAAGGCCGACCAGAAAGCTTTATTTACTTTCTTGGCTTTTTCCTTCGGCAGACCGCCAATAGCCTCCCACTCTTTCTGCAGAGCCAGGATTTCCTTGGTTTTTGCATTCCAGTCGGAGATCTTTTCAGAGATAAAGTCTGAAAACGGTTGTACGCGCTCGGCAAGGGCTTCTTTCGCCACGAGGTTTACGTCAAGTTCTTTTTTCAGATCTTCGTAATAGTTCTTCCTTTTGGCGTAGATCTTGTCAGAGGCGGTTTTAAAACGTTGCCATACCCTTTCCTGATCTTCCTGTGGTACAGGTCCGATATATTTAAACTCTTCGTGAAGTTCGTTAAGTTGTTTTATGGCTTCTTTTATATTTTCGATAGCATCGAGGCCTTCTGCTTTTTCGCAGAGCTCGATCTTTTGTTCGAGATTTTTCTTTCGGTCAAGTTCCTTGAGTTCGAAATAAATGCTGCGTTGATCATAGAACCTGTCGATAAGGGCATTATAATTTGCCCACAGGCTTTTCAGGAATGCGGATGGTACCGGACCAACAGATTTCCATTCCTGCTGAATCTCTTTCAACGTATTCATGCTGGCCACTGTTTCCTCAGAATCGACAATTTCACGCAACTTTTCAAGGATCGCCTGTTTTGTTTCCAGGTTCTGTTCCTTTTGTCGTTCGAGACTGTTGTAGTATTGGCTTCTCCGCTCTCTTAATGTATTGTATGCATTAAGAAACCGGTTATCAAGATCTTCCGGTTTAAATTCGAATCCGTCCTTTTCACCTCCCTCTTCCAGATATTTGTCGTATGCCTCTTTTCTTTCCTGCTCAAAAAGCTCATCATAGGCAACTTTTATTTCTTTGAGAATCAGACCCAGTTGATTGAAGTTGTCATCTTTAAGAAGGCTTTCCACGACCTGTACCATCTGCTTTTTCGAATAGTTATGATAGTCGAGATGTACCTCATGATCTTCTTCTTCCTCCTGATCATTATCGTCCTGAGTAGTATCTGAATCTTCTTTGGATGCCTCTTCAGTCGTTGCTTCCTGTTCGGAGACAGGTGCTTTTATTTCTTCTGATGGTTGTTCTTTTTCCGGAGTGCTTTCCTCCTTTTTAGCTGTTTCATCCTTAGAAGGCTCTTTTCCTTCTTCAGCTGGTTTTTCGGCTTCTGAAACATTTTCCTCCATTATCGCTGTTCCGGCAACTTCTTCATTCTCATTAACCGGAGCAGACTCTTTTATTTCTTCGGCTGGCTTTCCCTCTTCCGTTGTGTTTTTCTGGGTTTTTTCATCATCTGCAGCTTGCATTTCTTCAGGTACAGGAGCAGAACCAGCGGGTTCATTCTCCTCTTTTTCAACACTAATTTCCTGATCATCGGATTTTTTTTCTTCAGGCGCATCCGCTGACTGAGATTCTGTCTCTGTCACTTCATCTTCCGTCTTCTTTTCTGCCTGAATACCGTCATCAACCGGCTTATCCGATGCATCTGCACCTGTTTCAGCTTCTTCCTTGTTACCTGGCATATCCTCTTTTTTTACTTCCTCCTTAGAAACATCTTCGGCGGAAGTCTGAGGATCAACATGTGTGTTTTCTCGTTCGTCTTTTTTCATAACTAAAATTTTAGCACTAAAGGTTAATTTAACCTCGGATCCACGGGGAAGTTGGATATTACTTTAAATTTGCCCCCCATGGCATTCAAAACCTCTTTCCACAATGATTTTATATCCGTATTAAATATTTGTTCTGTTTTTATATTTCTCGATATTATCCAGGAATTAACGTTTAATTCATCCATTAACTGTCCGGATGCCCATCCCGAATACCCGACAAAAAACTTGAAATCTTCGCTTCGTATCTCCTGGTCCTTAGCCAGTGTAAGCAACTGTTCAAAATTTCCGCCCCAGTATAGTCCCTCTTTCACCTCGATGCTTCCTTCCAGTACCATCGGAGATCGGTAAATAAAATGTAAGGTATCCTGCTGAACAGGTCCTCCTATAAATAATTCCTTTTCAAACAATCCTTCTTCATCGGTAACATCGTTCAAATTAAAATTTGCCGGTTTATTCAATACAAAGCCCAAAGAACCTTCTTCGTTATGATCGCATAACAATATCACCGTTCTTGAGAAATTCTGATCCGCCAAAAAAGGTTCTGATATCAGCAAATCTCCTTTTCTAGGCTCTGTTACACGGTCTTTGAAATTGAAAATGTCCATTTGTAAATGTATACCCAATTATATAAACGGTTTTAATTTAGCAAATTAATACAAACTTAAAATATTATACGACACCCAATCTAAATGTATTAACAAATTGTTGAAATAATATAATAATTGGTGAATTTAATACTAATTTTACCCGATTTTAAACATTTCAAACAGATTTTATTATAAATCACCATTTTACGTTATACCATATAGATCTGTAATTTTAACTGTAACTGATTCAGATGAACATTTCTAAATTACGCAGAGACTACTCCAAAAAGAAACTTAACAAGAATATTGTACTCCCCAACCCTATTGAACAGTTCAATATCTGGCTGGAAGAAGCAATTCAATCTGTCTCCGTCGATCCGACAGCCATGATCATCACTACCGTCTCGCCTGATAACCGGCCAGCGTCACGAACGGTTTTACTAAAGGATGTATCGGATGGGAAATTTATCTTTTACACAAATTACAACAGCAGGAAAGGCAGTCATCTCAGCAATAATCCATATGCCAGCCTGACTTTTTACTGGCCTGAACTGGAGCGACAGGTTCATGTAGAAGGAAAAGTCGAAAAAGTAGATCCGGCCACTTCCGACGAATACTTTGCCTCCCGCCCCTGGAAAAGCCGTATTGGAGCGATCATCTCACCGCAAAGCCAACCCATTGAAAACCGTCAGGTCATTATGAAGGATTTTACCAAAATGGCCATCACATATTTCGGCAAAAAGATCAAGCGGCCTGAACACTGGGGAGGTTACGCCCTTACGCCGGACAGACTGGAATTCTGGCAGGGACGACCAAACAGGCTCCACGACCGGATCTTGTACACCCTCCAAAAGGATTGTAGCTGGAACCTCGAACGGCTGGCTCCCTGATGCAGGATGTTTCAAATACATACCTTAGACGATATGCGTGGCCCGGACCGCTAATAGACTGTCCTCCGGCAGAAAACACCGGGATCATTGTCATAATCCCGGTCTATAACGAGCCGGATCTGGAGAAAACGATCCTTTCTTTAGTACAATGTGCTCCTGCTCCATGTGCTACGGAAGTCATTTTTGTTGTAAACCATCCTGAAAACAGTGATGAAAAAATTATACAGCAAAGCACATCCTCCGTTCAGCTCATCGAAGCCTGGCAACAAAAATCCATACATCTGACCATACATCTGATAAAAGCATTTGATCTCCCCCAAAAAACTGCCGGAGTCGGACTGGCACGAAAAATCGGCATGGATGAGGCAATACGGAGATTTGAGTATCTGAATAACAAACGGGGGATCCTCGTTTGCCTGGATTCGGATTGTACATGCAAAAGCAATTATCTGACAGAGCTGCACCGACATTTCGAAGACACGAATATAAATGGTTGTTCTGTTTATTACGAACATCCTGTAGAAAGTCCTGTTGGAAACCAAGATTCCGAAAATGAAAAGATCTCCCAGTCGATCACGGTGTATGAATTGCACCTCAGATACTATGTGCGTGCTATGAAATATGCCGGTTTCCCATTTGCTTATCATACAGTAGGTTCTTCGATGGCGGTGACTTCAGACGCCTACCAGAAACAGGGAGGCATGAACAAACGCAAGGCCGGTGAGGATTTTTATTTTCTGAACAACATATTTCAGCTTGGTGGTTTTGTCCCCATTTATTCCACCACCGTATATCCTTCTCCTCGCGTCTCTGACAGGGTGCCTTTTGGTACAGGTATAGCAGTAAAGAAGATCAAAGACCAGGATCCTGATGCCTATGAGAGCTACAACCCTGAAATATTTGATGATTTTAAGGTTTTGAATGCAGGGATACATGATTTGTGGCATTCAGACGACATCTTTTCTGTTATAAAAACCTGGCCGGAGAGTGTGCAGGGGTATGCCGTACAGATTGACTTTGCCGGACAAGTTACCCGGATCAAACAAAACACCTCAGAGCAGGAGACCTTCCGTAAAGCTTTCTATCGGTGGTTTGACGCTTTTAAATCTCTCAAATTCGTCCATTTTGCCCGCGATCACTACTATCCAAACATCCGGATAGGCCAAGCCGCAAGTCTGTTGCTTCAAAAATCAGGGCTTGCTCCGGCGATTTCAAATAAGGAATTGTTGTTTCAGTACAGAGAACTGGAGAGACAGTTTGAGTGAGGGTTTTGAGCAAGAGATGCATTAATTAATAAAACCATCCTACACTTTACCTTTTAGCATATGTTCCTTATTCTATGCCAACAATAGGCAAATCAATTCGAAGAATATTGGAGTATATCTTTTCACCATCATCCAATTCAATCATAACCTGGAAATTATAAGTCCCTTGTTTCAGGTAATGTGGGAAAAAGATAACGTTTTCCTCCTCAGAATAGCCATAACCTTTGCCCTGGTTATAAATCATGTAATTACCATTTTCATCCAGGGTTAATGAGTTGTCATCAATCATGCCAACCGGATCATCGACAGAATAGATTTTTTCACTATACACAGTACTTCCATTAATGCTTTTCATTAAAACATAAACATCGGCTTTTCCTGAATATTGCCCCTCATTGTCTTTCAATGTTAAGGTAAACAACCCATCCTCATTCAGATAATCCGATACGATCAATTCAAACCGGTCTGATGTGTAATCCTGATTTAACAAAATACAATTTTTCGCAAAACTGTATGAGCTGAAAAAGGCCGCAATCAAAATAGTTGTAAAAATCTTTTTTGTCATTTTCTGTTTTCTGTAAATTTTTGTGAGCGTTGTGACCGTGAATCCAGTTTTGATCTTAATCCCTGCGGGATAGCTCTTTATCAAAGGTAACAATAAATCGATAAGGCAAAAGTCCGACTATCTGGAATTTCGTTTAGAAATTTTTCTCTCGCTTGTTCAAGAGTTTCCGCTCTTACTTTGAAATATTTCTGCATAATTAATATTCTACGCTATCTATTACTTGAAAAAATAATCTCTGGGACGTGAATAAAACAGCTCAACAAGGTTGTAAATGAAACGTCCCTTCGTGTGCCATTGGGTTGAGCTTATTGAAAATGGTATTCTTGGTATCTCAGGAATAATAAGGTTGTATGACTGCCAGTCTTTGTTTTTCCTCTGTAACTTTTTTAAATCCCAAACTACACGTTGTAACTGCATATCGTGAGCTATAACAACAACATCTCTGTTAATTTCGCCAAGTTTATATAAAGAATCAAGCTTATGAAATGCAAAAATGGCCGCATCATACGTGTCAACATGTTTTTCAGGGTCATGCTCATGCATAAGAATAAATGAATTTGAATTGGGATTCATTTCCTGTGCCAGCAAATTACCATACTGCCCGATTATTGTTTTTGTATTAAAAATGTTGTTGCTAATCCATTTATGAAGTTCTGTATTGGCAGTTCCGGGCAATACATTCTTTTCTTTATCCTCACCAAGCCCAAATCCAAAGACAAGTACTGAACCAGCCTTTTCTATTTTATCCTCAAAATGTGATGTTGAAGTGGCCCGTATCCACGCTGAAGAAGACATATTAAACAGAAGAAA
>JBNKDZ010000378.1:0-6120 GCA_050288525.1 Cyclobacteriaceae bacterium | reverse complement strand
TGCCTGTGACGACAAAATTCTCTTCCGATTATACCAGGAATCGCATCGCGATAAAAAAATCAGGTTAGCTCCTGTCAACGTCATAAGCAAGATTTTCCGATTACTGAATTTTGATTATATTCAAAAAAGGAATTATCGCTCAGCGATCCTTCTCAGCAGCTCTACTGCAAAAAAAATTACACTTATTCCAAAAACCCGGCAGGGGTCTTATGTGATAACCCCTCGACCGGCGTGAATCTCAAAAATTTTAAAACCGTATTTCTTTTATTATACGGCTTTTTTCCGGAATCTATTTTTTCCTGTAATACTTCATCGCTTCGGGGATTTGCTCTTTTAGCTCAGCAATCCTCCGTTCATGAGACGGGTGTGTTGAAAGAAATTCAGGCGGAGCTCCTCCTTTGCTCATCTCGCTCATACGTTCCCAGAATTTGGGTGCCTCATTTGGATCATAACCTGCCATAGCCATAAAGATCAGCCCCATTTTATCCGCTTCCGACTCATGCAACCTGCTGAATGGCAATATCGCCCCCAGGCTGGTTGCAACACCGTAGGCAGATCCGAAAATAGTTTTTGTGGTTTCCGGAGATTCAGACAACGCTACAGAAAGCGCAGTGCCTCCCAGTTGTTGTACCATCCCCTGGCTCATACGTTCGCGACCGTGGTTGGCGATGGCATGCGCTATCTCATGACCCATAACCACAGCAACGCCGGCTTCATCTTTACAAACCGGCATGATTCCGGTATAAAAAGCCACTTTGCCTCCCGGCATACACCAGGCATTGACAATATTTTCATCAATAAGGTTGAATTCCCAGCTGTAGCCTTCCAGTTGCTTGGAAGCATTGTTCATAGCCATAAATTCCTCAACAGCATTGGAGATTTTAATCCCCACCTTCTTCACCAGCGCTTTCTGATCCACATTGGAGGATAGTTTGCTGCTGTCCAGTACGGATTTATAGCTGCTGAAACTCATGGGTATGATCTCATCATTGGAGATCAGGGAAAGCTGTCTGCGTCCTGTGACAGGGACGGTTGCGCAATTGTATACCAAGAAAGTTATGAGCAATACAATTAGAGTTTTTACTATTTTCATATGCCTGAATTTTTCATTTTAAACGTAAAAGAAAGAAGTATTACTATAATTTGCCAATTAAGAACCTTAAAATATTACGTATTTATAAAAATGTTAACATTTTATTTTTAAGACGTTATTGTCTTTATAATTTAGCATAATAATTAATCCTTATCGCTGTTTTCCTTAACTAACAGTAAACAGTGATAAAAATTACAACTTTTGAAAAATATTTGATCAAAGAATGAAAATAATTGCGGTCGGAAGAAATTATGTTGCCCATATTGAGGAGCTGAATAATGAAAAGCCGGAAGCTCCCGTTATCTTCCTGAAGCCCGAAACCTCACTGATTTTAAACAATCAACCCTTTTATTTTCCGGATTTTTCGGAAAACATACACTATGAAGCCGAAATTATAGTTAAGATAAATAGGAACGGCAAGTATATCGACAAACGTTTCGCTCATAAATACTACGACAGTGTTGGGATCGGGATTGACTTTACGGCACGCGATCTTCAGGATGTGGCAAAACAAAAAGGACTGCCCTGGGATTTGGCCAAAGGATTTAACGGATCTGCTCCCGTATCATCATTTCAACCATTAGGCAATTATAACGATATTAAAAACATCAATTTCAGCCTTACAGTCAACGGAGAAACAAGACAACAAGGGAATACATCCCAAATGCTCTTTGATGTCGACGAGATTATTTCGTATGTGTCAAAGTTCATACTATTGAAAAAAGGAGATATTATCTTTACCGGCACACCGCAAGGTGTAGGACCTGTAAAGCGTGGAGATTTATTGGAAGGATTTATTGAAAATGAAAAATTGCTGGAAGTTGAAATCAGGTAAAAGAACCATTATACTTATCGTATCATTGACGTTCCTAATATTCGGATCGACAACCGAGGATCCGTATCTTTTCCCAATACGTCCGGGACAACAAAACTTCCTTACCGGTTCGATGGGCGAACTTCGCCGGACACATTTTCATGGAGGCATCGACATTAAAACCGGGCATGAGACCGGTTGGCCTGTTTATGCCGCTGCCGATGGCTATGTTTCGAGAATAAAAGTAAAGGAAAACGGATATGGGAACGCCCTTTATATAACACATCCCGAGCTCGGAACTACTACTGTTTATGGTCATCTTGAACGTTTCAGTGATGATGTAGCCGCCTTTCTTTTATCCGAACAATATGCCAGCCAACAATTCGCGGTTGACCTGTTCCCCGATAAAAATATCTTTCCTATAAAAAAGGGGGAACTGGTTGCCTATTCCGGCAACTCAGGCAGTTCGGGCGGACCTCATCTTCATTTTGAGATCCGGGATGAAAAACAACGTCCGATCAATCCGTTGTATTATGGTTTTAAGGAAATAAAGGATGCCATCGCCCCAACGGTACAAAAAATATCTCTTAAGGCACTCGATAAAGAATCACGCGTAAAAGATCAGTTCGGTGTCTTTGAATTCACTCCTTACCGGTCCGGCAACAGATATAAAGTACAGCAGCCTATTGAAGTTTACGGGAAGATCGGCATAATGCTGATGGGATTTGACAAGACAGACGGCACATCCAATCGTTATGGTATACCCCACCTGCACCTGAAAATTGATGGCCGGGAAGTGCTTGAAATAGAGATCGATAAGGTCCCTTTTAACAAAAACAGGCAGATCTATGGCTACCGGGACAACTACCTCAAACAGGAAAACAACCGAAGCTATCAGAAACTGTTTATCGATGACGGCATTGATCTTCAGATCTATAACAACAATGAGAACAAAGGCATTATTTCCGTTTACGACTCCCTGAGTCATGATATCGAAATAACACTGACCGATGCATATAACAACTCCTCCTATGTGGAATTTACCCTTGCGGGGAAAAAACCGGAAATGTCACTGCTCACGAACCCCAAATACATGGAGATCGTAAAGGGGGATGTGATTGACAACACCATGATATTTATGGCAAAAAAAGCTGAAAACAATGGTTATTATGCTACCGTACATTCAGGATTGTTTAAGTATGAAATCGGTACCAGCTATTATATAAACGACCATTCTGTATACTTATGGGACCTGAGGAACGGCCTGCCCGACTCCATCGTCACCTGTGAGGAAGTGATATACCCCGAAGTGGAGATGATGATCCCTTCAGAATCGGAATTCATCTACTATCAGCCGATGTTTGATGTCAAATTTCCGAACAAATCCCTGTTTGATACCCTTTTCATGGTGAGTGATTACAAACTTGAAGCCTCGGAAAACAAAGAATATTTTAAGATCAGCGATCCTGTGTACCCGTTAAAAAGGGCCATTGAGGTGCAATTAAAGCCGGCTCTATCCTATAAAAACAGAGAGAAAGTAGCTGCTTACTACACCAACAATTACAAGTCCTTCTGGTACCAGGGAGGTCAATGGAGCGAAGATGAGGTTTTTGAATTCAACACCAACGAACTGGGAACTTATACCCTCCTTGAAGATACCATCCCCCCCTCTCTACGCATTATCCAAAAAAACCGGGACAGGATTACGTTCTATTCCCGTGATAATCTTTCTGGCATTAAGGACTTCCATCTCACCATTAATAACGAATGGGTCCTGGTGTATTACGATCAGAAACGCAACTATTTCTGGACTGAAAAGCTGGACAAGAACAAACCTTTTAAAGGCGAAGTAAAACTTTCTGTTACGGATATGGTTAATAATGAAAAAATGTATACTTCAACAATCTATTAATTATGACATTAAAAGCAGGTGATAAAGCCCCCGATTTTTCAGTTAACGATCAAAACGGCAATCCGGTAAGCCTTTCGGATTTCAAAGGACAGAAGGTCGTGTTGTATTTCTATCCCAAAGACAATACTCCCGGATGTACCTCCGAAGCATGCAACTTACGCGACAATCATACCGTACTGCAAAAAGCCGGGTATAAAGTATTGGGAGTTAGCACAGACAGTGAAAAATCCCATCAGAACTTTATTTCCAAACATGAACTGCCTTTCACCCTGCTGGCTGATACCGAAAAAGAGATCCACGAAAAATACGGTACCTGGGTAGAAAAATCCATGTACGGCAGAAAATATATGGGCACCGCCCGTGTAACCTTCCTGATCGATGAAAACGGCGTTATTGAGAACATCATCGAAAAGGTGAAGGTTAAAGATCATACGGAACAGATTTTGGGTTGATTCCAGACTGTTTTTATACATCTGCCTGATTCATTTAATAAAACGCGTTTTTATTGTCTTTGATAATGTGTATTTTCATGTATGCATTTACGAAAAAGAATACCGGCGTTTTTCCTTCTTTTATCATGCATATTCTTTATGTCTGTTCCGGTTGCATTATTCGGACAGGAACCCCAGCAAAAGCTCCCTGAGAAGACCCGAATATTGTTCTTGCTGGACGGATCGGGCAGTATGCTGGCCAAATGGGGTAACACCTACCGGATTGCGGTAGCCAAACGGATGCTGGCTGATTTTGTTGATTCGTTGCAGGTAAATGAAAATCTGGAACTGGCCCTGCGGGTTTATGGACATCAATACGACCGAAGGCTGAAACGTTGTGATGACAGCCGTTTGGAAGTACCCTTTTCCAAAAACAACCATGAAACCATCAAGAACTTCCTGAAAACGATCGCCCCGAAAGGCACCACACCGATCGCCTATTCGCTGGCAGAGGCAGCCAAAGATTTCCCGACACGATCTGATATCCGAAACATCATCATCATCATTACGGATGGTATCGAGTCATGTGACGGGGATCCGTGTGAGGTGTCGCTTCAGTTACAGCGGAAAAACATCTTCCTGAAGCCTTTCATCATCGGCATCGGCATGGACAAGAAGTTTGAAGAGCAGTTCGGATGCATGGGGAATTTTTATGATGCCACCGACATCGCCGGATTCCGTCATGCCCTTAATACAGCACTGCATCAGAGTCTGGATAAAACGACTGTTTCAGTCGAACTTCTGGACATTGACGACAAACCAAAAGAAACAGATGTAAACATCTCATTCATAAACAATTTCACACAAACCAGTGCCTTTGAATTCGTTCACTACCGGGATCGTCTCGGCCGTCCGGATACCGTAGAAATTGACCCGGTCCTAACCTACGATATCGTAGTCAACACCATTCCTCCGATAACAAAAAAAGGGGTGAATTTCATTGCCGGACAACACAATGTGCTATCCGTAAAAGCCCCCCAGGGTTATCTGAGCCTCTATCTTCCCGGTTATACCGAATACAAAGACGGGATCATAGCGATCCTGAAAAAGCCCGGCAACCCGGAGATTCTGACGACATTCAACGTGCCCGGAAAAGAGAAATTATTGGTCGGAAAATACGATGTAACCGTGAACACCATCCCGAAAAGGACCTTCAAAAATGTACAGATAAACCAAAGTGCCACGACCGCCCTAAACCTGAAAAAACCCGGGGTCGTAAATTTTGTTGTCACCTCTCCCGGGATTGGCAGTCTGTATGAAATATTCGAAGACGGCTCCCAACAATGGATCCACAACCTGAACCCCGAGCTTCTTAGAAATGTGATAACCATGCAGCCAGGTAACTACAAAGCCGTTTTCCGATCCGAAAAAGCTAAAGGAAGTAAATTTACCGTAATCAAAGAATTTACCATACGCGAAGGAAGCAGCCTAATTATTAATCTCTAAAACTCCTTCGCGAGCTTTGCGTACTCTCTGGTGTTCTCTGTGAAATAAAATCTCAATGTTTAGTGTAATTTCACTACGCTGGCGCAAGTCTTCCTGCCTGGCATGCGTGTTTGCAGGACTTGTGCCTTGATTGTTCGGCATAACTTGGAACATCTGATTAATTCTTTCAAACATAATACACTCTTTTAATTCTGCCATCGAATGGTATCAACTCGTTTGTACCTGAAGTGAGACTGTAATCTTCCCCATTAATTGATCCAATATATCAACCTTAGATAATCATTCTCCTTATTTAGAATAAAAAAACAGCGATCTCAAAACATGTATTTAAGATCGCTATTATTTAGCAAAAGATCGGAAGAGC
>JBNKDZ010000377.1:0-3545 GCA_050288525.1 Cyclobacteriaceae bacterium | reverse complement strand
GGCGAAAATAAGCTTGCTTTTTTCATTAATGGGGATATGATGTCCTATATTTTTGACAACACCCTCGATATTCTAAGTGAAAGTACCTGGCACCACATAGCCCTGGTTCGTGAGAGCGATAACCTTCACTGTTTTGTGGACGGTTCATTAAAAGACACAAAATCCATTTCAAATACCTATCTGTATGCGCCCAACGCCATCTGGATCGGACAGGCCCATGGATATACGGGTTCAGACAGAGACCTGGATGCCTATATCGATGAATTCAGGGTGTCAAAAGGGATAGCCAGGTGGACCGAAGATTTCACACCTTACAGCACGCCTTACAGCACAATGGAAGAACCGCCAACCGTCTGTTTTTCAGCGTCAGAGTACAGGATAAAACCCTCGGAAACAGTAACCCTTTCTTGGCAGGTATCCAATGCAGACGACATCAGCATTGACAAAGGTATTGACAGGGTTTCCGAAAATGGTTCCGTTGATATCACCCCCTACATCACCACCACATATACCATCACGGCTGGCAATCAGTACGGAAGTACCACCAAAGAAGTCAGCATCATCGTCAGCTATGGCAATGATGACGGCACCGTTCTCCTGATCGGTTCCAATAATGAGGATGGTGAAACCGCCTTTACTGATACCTCGAAAGGGGGAGAAACCCATGTAATTACTCCGGAAGGAGACACCCATCATGAAACAGACCAGGCAAAATTCAATCAAAGTTCCATTGAGTTTGATGGGAATGGCGATCAGCTCAGCATTGAACAGAGTTCTGATTTTGAGTTTGGGAACAATAATTTTACCATTGATTTCTGGGTAAATTTTAAAACCATTAAAGAAAATGACAAAACAGTTGAAAATACCTTTTTCAGTACCGGGAACTACAGCGGAGCCAGCGGGGACGGCTATGGGTTCATGTATGGCAGGGCTTATGACGGATCAGGAGAAAACCAGCTTATCTTTTTTATCAATGGAGATATGTCCTCCTATATTTTCGATAACACACTCGATATTTTAAGTGAAAACACCTGGCACCATCTCGCACTGGTTCGTGACAATAATAATCTTGATTGTTTTGTCGATGGGCTTTTAAAAGATACAAAATCCGTTGAAAAAACCTACCTGCATGCTCCCAATGATCTTTGGATCGGCCAGGCCCATGGGTATACGGGCTCTGACAGAGACCTGGACGCTTACATCGATGAATTCAGGATTTCAAAAGGAGAGGCCAGGTGGACGCAAGACTTTACACCGGAGTCCAGCACCTACTCCGTTACAACACCGATTGCAGATGCGCAAACGTTATCGGTTATTGTGAACAGCCAGGTAGACATATTATTAACCGGATCTGACCCTGCAAATAATTCACTGACCTATTACATAGGCAGTGAACCAACCCATGGGGTGCTGGCCGGCACGACTCCAAATCTTACGTATACGCCTTCGACAGGCTACTATGGGACTGACAGTTTTACATTTTACGTGAACAATGGTTTTGAGGATTCTGAATCGGCCACAATAACCATCGAAGTAACTTTGGAAGGATGTGAAGTGGGTACAACACCTCCCACAATCACTTTGACGGGAGAAAATCCACTCATCCATACATTGGGAACGGCTTATACAGATCCCGGGGCAACGGCGGTGGATGCCTGCGGAGGGGATTTAGCCTCAAGTATAATTGTTAGCAACCCAGTGAATATGTATAAGCTGGGAGAATATACCATCACCTATAATGTTACGGACAGCTACGGAAACGCAGCCCAAACCGTTGAGAGGACCGTTATTATCGTTGAAGCGGATATCAATGAAAGCAACCTGACCACATATGAATACGATGATGCCGGCAAGCTGGAAAGCGTCATCAGAGAAGCCCGTTAACTCCGAAAACTATGCATGGAACCGGCTATGGATTAAAACCAGGATTTTATAACCGCTGAAGGACATAAAAAAATGAATAATCATTTCTTAAACAGAACACTTGAAAGATCTGCCATGAACTCTATACTAAAAAGGCTATTCACCTCCCTCCTGTTTGCTTTGATAATTTTTTCCCGAAATCCGGCACATGCAGACTCGTGGGAAGAGCTTTGTGGCCCCTGGTACGTTGGCCCTGAATTTCAGGCCATGTTTGAAGATCAAAGTTTATATGAATCCTTATCTTTTGACTGTGATTATGTAACAATTATTATGTGCAGCGGTGGAAATGTCGTTTGCGATACCTGCCCAGAAAACACTTTTACAGAACACCAATCCTCTTATTGCGGTATGTGTGTTAGTATTTATGGCTATTGCGGACAAATATATGGTGATGGTTATTGCCCGGTGCTTCATGGCCGTTTTGTCTGCTGGAACCCTTTTTATGACGGTATAGACGATGGGGAACCCCAAACATGCCCGATTGAGGAACTTCATGGCAACCCTGTCAACATCTTCACCGGCAATAATTTAGAAAGAGAAACCGATCTTTCTTTTAATACACCTTTTGATGGCGGTCTGTATCTGAAACGATATTATAACAGCCAAAGTGATAAAGAATCGGCCATGGGATTTGGATGGACCCATAATTACAATTTGATCCTATACCCTGATTTTTACGGCAATGACAAAATAGTTCAGATCGTGGACGGCACCGGCCGAAGCTATTATTTTGAAGATGACGACGAGGATTCGGTTTTTGATGGTAAATTCATTGAAAAAACCTCTATTACCCTGAACCAGGACAACAATTTTGTGTGGACCCGAACCAATGGAACCGCTTATGTTTTTGAGTCCGGAACCGGACAATTGCTCTCCATCACCGATAAAAATGGCAATATACAGAGCCTTTCCTGTAATGATGATGACCTTTTGGAAACCGTCACAGATGAGGCGTCCGGCAGGGTTCTGACGTTCAACTATAATGCCGACAATAAGATAGAGTCCATTTCCGGGCCGGTTACCACATCCGTCCCGGACGGTATCTGGGTGACTTATTCTTATGACAGCAACAGCAACCTGACCCATGTCCAGTATGCGGATGAGGAAAACGGTTCATCTGCGTCGGGTTTTGAATACCGGTATGAAGACACCAATGATGACAATAACATGACCTCGAAATATGATCTGGCCGGGCATTTTATCTCAAGCTGGGAATATACCAGAGGAGATAAGGCGACTGACAATGTAAACCGTGAAGGTAAAGGGGTATCGATCGATTACAGCAATTCGGAAGAGATAGAAGTCACAGATACTTATGGCATCACCACGACTTATTCTGTTTCAGAATACGATGGCCGTAAAAAAATCACCGAGAAAGATCATTCAAACGGCTGCAATACCTGTTCCAGCGGTATTAAAAGAACAAACTACAATACAGACGGCTACCCGACTGAGCGGGAATATTTTAACGGGCGGATTGTTCAGTACCAGGATTATGACAGCAACCACAATCCCCAGACCATCATTACCAACCCGGGAACTTCGGATGAATCCACCGTCACCAAAACCTATCACTCTACCCTGTTTACACCATTGAGCATTACGGAAAAAAGCCTTTTAAG
>JBNKDZ010000376.1:0-6024 GCA_050288525.1 Cyclobacteriaceae bacterium | reverse complement strand
TTCATTTCCTTCTCTTGATTTGAATGTTGTAATATTCGAAGCATAATCCTTTAGCAGTTCATCTGTGTCTTTTTCTTTTATATTAAAGGGAATATTTACATCAATATCTATTTTAAATTCTTTTTTAAATCTGTCATAAATACTAAAAACATTAGCGATAAATAAATCTATATGGGTATTGGTTTTACCAATACACCATTTATGATAAAAATTATAAATATCACGTTGTACATCAATTTCTTGAAAAAGTCTGGAATTCACTCTTGGTGAACTATATTTTTTTATTCTTTCAGCATGAGATTTAATGCCGTCTTTAAATTCGTTATCCGTTGATTTTGATATAATAATTTTCTCTCCTGAATCACTGAATTTTTTTAAAAAAGTCCTTGAACGTTTTTGCCTGTTCTCTCCATTGATACCTAAAGCCCTGTAAATAATATTTGTGTCAAGGTAAAAAATTTTATTTTTCAAACTATCTAAATGAAATGAAGCACTACCATTTTTATTGGTAAGCATACAATATTCAAGAGCATAGCTAGCAATATCAAAAATTGCTTTGTTCTTATCCTTGTTATCCCATTGTAGAAAGGTATTTATTATGTCTTTTTCTTTTTCAGAATAATTAGTTGATTCTAAATTGATTAGCCCAGAGAGATCTTTTTTATTGTCAATTAGTTTTTGAAAACTTGAAGTATTGGTAATGAATATCTCATAAAGGAAACGATAAATAATTGCTTTAGCATCAACTTTAGCAACTGTTTGGAAAAATTCTTTTTGAAAGACAGTAATAAAAGAATCAATGTTTTTGTTACTTATTTTTGATTGAAGCGTCATTTTACGTCTTTCAGAAAGGCATACGAAAAGATCTCCATTTTTTTGGTTGGTTAAAAACCCTTTATCCTTTTTATTCGAAACTATTTCTTTTATGGATTCTTCTTCAAAGGTGATGTTATATCTGCTTTGTATGAAATCAATTATTTGATTAACTGAATATTTGACTTTTCCACATTCAAGTAAAACCGATTCAATAATTTTCTTATGAATAGTTTTTGGAGCAACTTCATAGTTGTTGTCAGCATATAAAACTGCTGCTAGTCGAAATAATTGATTTTGAGATTCTTGATCCATAGTTAAAGTTTAAATATGTCAGTCTTTTTACTTACAGTTAACATTTCAGTAAAAGAGTTATAATTATTATTTCCTTAACCAACCTATCAATTCACAAGAAACCACAACACCCCTACTCCTCCGGAGTAAACCTCAACAACCTTTCCCGGATCACCTCCTTGTCGTGCCAGTACTCGCGGCTGTAGACGCCTAAAAATTTCCAGTGCTTGGCGGAAAGGGTGAAGGGGGTGTAGATGTGGATGTCTTTGATGGAGATACCCTGGTAGTACAGGTCATCGTCTGTGATGATCAGGCCGAGGTAGTCGTCGTTGGACTTCACCGTGAGGTCGGCAAATGGCATCTCTTCTTTCAAAACAAATCCGCCTTTGTCTTCCTTCATGAGTTGCTGCAATTTGTATTTCAGGTACCAGTCGATATGATGTCCTTTTTTGGTGTTTATGGTCGGTACAAATTTCTTTTCCGATACATCAAGCGCATACTGGAGATATTTTTTCAGGAGTTTGGGACCGTCGTTTTTTACATGTTCCACACTAAGCTGCTGAGGCCAGATGCTGCTTACGACGAACACATTCTCACGGGCACGCGTAACAGCCACATTCAGTCGGTTCTCACCTTTCTGTATGTTCAGACTGCCAAACTGCAGGTTCATCTTGCCTTTTTCGTCCGGCGCATACCCGACAGAAAAAATGATGATGTCTTTTTCATCTCCCTGCACATTTTCAATGTTTTTGACAAAGAAAGTTTCCGGCAATACGAGTTTTTTCTCAATCACCCGTTCGTCAAGGATGTCCATGATATGATCCTGCTGGCGGGCGTTGAAGGTGACCACACCGATCTCTTTTCCGGGTGACGATTGCAGCAATTCTTCTACCAGGTCGACCACCTTTTCGGCTTCGACCGGGTTGTGCTGGTCTTCCCAGACGCCATCTGCCTTGATGTATTTTATGGCAGGTTCCTGTTTGTCCAGAATCAGTTTGTCGGGCAGCAGTTTTAAGTTGCCGTTGTAGAAATGCTGGTTGGAGAAGTCGATCAGGTCGAGCGATTGGCTTCGGTAGTGTCCGCGGAGTTGGGCAGTCATGAGGTATTGGTTGGCCAGGTTGAGCAACGAGTCGACTTCAAGCGCTGCATCTTCGTCTTCGGTTTCATCTTCCCACCGTACCTTGTACAGGTCGAACGGGCTCAGCTGTTTGTCATCACCGGTCACCACGATCTGTTTGCCACGGTACATGGCAGGGATGCCACGTTCGACAAAACACTGGGATGCTTCATCAAAGATCACCAGGTCAAACATCTGCTCCATCGGGAAGATGGCCGAGACGGCTTCCGGACTGGCCATCCAGCAGGGCAACAGGTTAAACACTTCTTCTTTATAATTTCCGATCAGCTTCCGGATGGGCCATATCTGCCGCTTTTTGGTCACCTGGTGAATGAGGTCGCGGTAGGTGACCATGTTATTCAGCCGGTTGTATTCAACGTCCTGGTAGGTTTGTTCACGTGCTTTCAGCAGGGTGATGTCGTTGCTGATCTTCAGCTTTTGCTTTACGGACTCCTGCAGATCTTTTTGCAGGTGGTCAAACTTCAGGGAATTTACCGACCGCAAGATCGGGAATTTCGTTTCGATATGGTCAATCCATGAAAGTCGCAGACTGTTCTGGAAAAGCTCCACCATGTCATCCTCGTTTTTCACACCTTCGAAAGAAAGCAGCCGGTCAATGATCTCCCGTTCATGGTCCTTAAGTTCTTCTTTCAGGTTGTCGAAATCACACAGGGCGTCGAAATCATTTTTCAGGGTTTTTGTCATTTCCTGTGCCAGCTGTGGCTCGGAGAGGATGATATCGATGCGGGCATCACGAAGGTATTTGGTCCATACGCCTCTTTTTGCCGGGATCTCGCTGACTGTCTCTATGAAATCGCGGATCTTGCCGGTAAAGCCTTCCAGGTCGAGATGTATAAAATTAAAGTATTCCTTAAAATTCCGGAAACTGTCAAAGATCAGATAGGTTGATACGGCATTGATCTGAGCATCAAACCAATTTTCATAATCTTTCTTCTTGTATTTGGATGGAAAATCGGACAACCATTTTGTGTTTTTGATCTTGGTGATGTTGTGTTCAAGGTTGAGCCGGTAGTCAAGTTTTTTTTCCAGTATCCGGATGTCTTTTCTTTTGCCGGTAAGTTTGTTGGCATTCAAAACACCGCGAACGATCTGTTTTTCGCGTGAAAACAACAGCCATTTCAGGTACGACAAAATGTTTTTCTGTGAACTGCGCTTGCGTTTGAGCACATCGAGTATTTTACCGAGTTCTTCTGTCTTGATGCTTGTCTCAGGTCCCGGATCCTCAAAACAGCCAAGGAGCGTACTTTTAAGGGTGGAAAGCCATAGTACATCCGGAAAACTATCCGACATGACATCCCTTGATTCGATAATATGAATAAAGTATTTATACGATTGCTCATCCTGGAGCAGATTGAGCATTTCCAGCAACTGGTCTTTGCCTGCCTCAATTTTCTGGGCAGATTCAAGATCCATTTCAGATCCTGTAAGTTCTTTTATCTTTAACGAAAGGCTTTCCTGATACTTGGGAATTTCTTCAAGGATGGCCTTCATATTTTGCAGGTCGCTTATGCCATATCCTGAAAACCGTTTCCTGTTTTTCCAGGAGTAGTTATCATAGCCATATTTGGTGTTATAGGCGAAATAGATCCGGAGCTTGTCTATATAGTTTTGCAGGTCTTCGAAATGATAATATTTGTATTCCTGCTTCATGTTGATGACCGGTTTTTGCTGATCGCAGGTAAGATACAGCTCTTTGACCGAAAGACCACATTCGCCTTCGTCAAATAGGGCCTCCTTAAATTCCTCGAATTCTTCGGTTATCTGATCAATCTTTCTGCTTGACTGAAGGAAATTCCGTTCTATCTGGATGGCATCCAGTCCGTTGTTTTTGGCCCGGTATTCATGCAGTCGCTCGACTTGGTCGTTGATCTGTTCATAGATTTTTTTGCGGTCATTTTTAAAGTCATGTACCAGTCCGACAAAGTCGGAGATGTCATTCGATTTGAGGCGTTCATGGACAACATCAAGGGCGGCCCTTTTCTGGCATACCAGCAGGACTCGCTTCCCACGGGCGATAAAATCGCTGATAAGATTGCATATCAGCTGAGACTTTCCTGTACCAGGAGGGCCCTGAATTACCATGGAGTTGCCTCTTTTTATAGCTTTTAAAGCATTTTCCTGGTAGGCATCCAGTTTATAGGGTGTAAATGTTTCTTCTTCTTTTACCTTATTCAGAAAATAGAAGAACCCGTAATCACGTACGCCTTCGTCCCGGTCCTCCTGTCGTGATCGATGGGCGAAGAACGTTTCAATATCCTCGTACTGATCGGTATCGATTAACTGGTGGTAATCGGGCACAAGGTAGGAGCCCGCCTGAGGGAAAATACCCAGTACAGCTTCCGGGAACATCTTCAATTCGCCATTGCCGTATTCTTTTTCCAGGTCGGCCTTTTTGTAATTTTTAAACGCACAGAGTTCATCCAGGAAGTTTTCCTGATTGAAATTTAACTCAACAGGGCTGTTTTTGATCAGCTGGTATAGGTTTGTCCTGAAAACGGTGCTGTCGCGATCGAAATCATCAAACACCTGTTCGAGGAAATCTTCTTCGATCTTTATCTGGTTAAAATAAGCATAAGCAAGAATAAACGATTTGTTAAACGTAATGTTAACATCTTCTCTAAGGGTAAGGTACCAGGTGTTTTCCTGGAGCACCAGCTCAACAGGGAAGAAAATTAAGGGACACCGGACAAGCGTACCGTCTGATAGTCGCCCCCGGATAAAAGGCCATCCTACGTATAGGTCTTTCGATCCGCGTTCTTCGAAAATATATTTGTCTATACGGAAGAGTCGTTTCAGCTTTCTGCTAACGATATTGTTGCGTTCATCGCGGCTGTCAGCGAGTTGGCATAGCTTTGTTTTTGCTTTTTTGCCAATCAGTTCTTTAATGGTATCGAACGATGGTTTTTTATCTAAAAAATCAAAATCATGAATATCAATAAACTGATCCGAGATCAATCGCAGCAATAAGAGGGATCTGTTTTTCCCGGTCAGGTTTGTGAGCCTTCTAAGATATGATTGAAGGATATGCTTCATGTGCTAATAGTTATTCGTATTAAATTTCAAGATATGGAAAAAGTTTTTTAAAACCATCACTATTCAGGGTTCTGAATTTTTTTAATAGGTGCAGATCGTCAATCCGGCCATTTATTTGCCTGTATCTGACAATATCAGTTGCCAGTTCTTTCGAAATATACGGATGCCGTGACATAGCTTCTTCAGTTGCTGTATTTATCTTTATTTTTATTGGAACGAAATTTCCTGATAGCATCGTATTTTTTTCCAGATAACGTTGTGCAAGTGAATCCATTCCAAATATTTCGTTGTATTGGGAGGTGTGTACAAATCCTCCCAGCAGTTCACGGTATTTCAATATGCGTCCCGCGAGTGCGCCGGCATGCGGAATTTTTGTCAGTCCGGTATAATCAATCGTATTTATATCAGGTGTTCTGTTTGAATGTGATCTGAAATACGTAGTGCTGTCCGGAAGATCAATATACGGACGGATCCGTGAGAACAGGTCCTTGTCAATCCCGTAGATCTTTTTCAGTTGTTCACGATAGCTAAATATTCCGCCTTTTTCCCGGAAACCGGTAAGGGCAGATTGGGCTGTGTGGTTCAGGCCAAGCAGGAAAAGGCTGTCGGATCCTATTTTATTAGGATCGAAGGAAAACAGGGAAGTATTCTCATAACACGATGATAATAAAGTGTTTATACTGTCAAGATATGCTTCTTTTGCCGGATCAGTTGATTCGTCAGGTTGTACAAAAACGGGAGAAATA
>JBNKDZ010000375.1:0-3858 GCA_050288525.1 Cyclobacteriaceae bacterium | reverse complement strand
CTCAGTTTATGCTCAGTTCGGTTTCAGGCATAGGGATCTATCGTAACTGGAATTCCGAATTTGAAGAAGAACCAGCCATGCCCGATGTATATGAATCGCTGTACTTACGACTTGACAAAGAAGGGAAATGGGATTTCTCAGGATATTCACCTGACCTGGTCAGTATTTGCCTTGGTACCAATGACATGTCTGAAGGAGACGGCACAAAAGCACGGCAGCCATTTGATTCAGCGATGTTTATTTCAAAATACATCAAACTTGTCGATATCGTTAAATCACATTACCCGGAAGCACAGATATGTTTGTTAAACAGTCCAATGAAGTCGGGAGGTGAAGATGAGTTGTTGTGTGCTTGTCTTGACCGTGTAAAACAGCATTTTATACAATCAGATCCCGATAATAAGGAGATAAAGATCTTTTACTTTGCAGGCATTACCCCTCATGGATGTGATTACCATCCGGATAAGGAAGATCACAGGCTTATGGCTGGTCAATTAATGCCTTTTTATAAGGAAGTAATGCAGTGGTAATAGTTTCAAAGGAAACAGGATAATGTTAAACTAATGGCTTCAAAAGTAAAAATCGTACGGGCATCCATATCAGATCTGGAGGATATTCTGGAACTGCAAAAGATTTGTTTTCTTCCAGAAGCGGAACTTTACAACGATTATACCATGCACCCGATGATTCAGCCACTAGAATCGTTGAAACTGGAATTTGAAAAAGGTATTTTTCTGAAAGCAGTGGTTAAAGGGCAATTGGCAGGGTCGGTACGGGGATTTAATGATTTTGAGACCGGGTATATATACAAACACTTCGTGAGTCCATGGCATCAGAACAAAGGGATCGGCAAATTATTAATGGATAGTATTGAAGAGGCTCTTTTGCCGTGTCGTAGGTATGAATTGTTTACGGGATACAAGAGCAATAAAAGCCAGTATATCTACCGTAAGCTTGGATACTCCGAGTTCAAACGTATTCCGTTCAGTAAAGAGCTGACAATGATATTTATGGAAAAAACACTGCCTCAAAGCGCCTGATAATGAATTTCAAAAGCTATTTCAGGACATTTAAAATGATTCATTTCGGCCTTGTTTCAGGTCCGGTATTGTTTCTGTTAATAACCACATATCTAGTGTATTTCAAAGATATAGCAGAAGAAGATGTTGTATTACATAATGTATTCATTAAGCTTATTCCTCTGATGATGATTGCGGATATTTTTATTGGATATTTCATTTTTAGAAGGAAGCTAAAAATATTCGAAAGATGTCCTCTCTGGGGCAAAAACTCATTCAATATCAAAGTGATTCCATTACGCGTTATGCATTAATTGAGGGAGGAGGACTGTTTTCGATTATTGCTTTTTTAATTTTAGGATCAATATTATATCTCATCCTAGCCGTTATCTCCATAATCCTTCTTTCACTGCAACATCCTACCGAATTCCGGATCAAGTCAGAACTTGAACTCTCACCATCTGAAATAGCAACACTCCAAAATCCTGATTTTAATGTCAGATCTGATTTATGACGTTGAAATAGGTTTCATTATCCGGGATAATGAATAATAGTTATTAATGAAAATACAGTCGTTACAGTTTGTTGGTCATGACCTTGTATGAAGGATCCTCGATAACATTTACATCAATTATTTCTTCGGCATTTTTGATCAGCTGACGGCAGTCTTTGCTCAGATGTTTAAGATGCACCTTTTTGCCTACTTTCTGGTAACGTTCTGTGATTTTATTCAACGCTTCAATTGCCGACATATCCACAACACGGCTTTCCTGAAAATCGATGATGACATCATCCGGATCATTGAGCACATCGAACTTTTCATTGAATGCAGTTACGGATCCGAAGAACAACGGGCCATATATCTCATAATGCTTGGCACCGTTTTGGTCGATGCGTTTCCTTGCCCGGATACGTTTCGCATTATCCCAGGCAAATACCAGGGCTGCAATTACAACACCAATGATCACTGCCAGGGCCAGATTATGCAATATGGCGGTGACAAGGGTGACCAGTACCATGACAAAAACATCTGATTTAGGGAATTTGGTAAATGTTTTCAGGCTTGCCCATTCAAAAGTTCCGATTGCCACCATGATCATAAGTCCTGTCAATGCTGCTATCGGCACTTTTTCGATCATGCCTGATCCGAACATTACAAACACAAGCAACATGCCTGAGGCAACTATCCCGGATAACCGTGCTCTGGCGCCATTTGATACATTTATCAGGCTCTGACCGATCATTGCACATCCTCCCATGCCGGAGAAGAAACCTGAAAGAACATTGGCAGTGCCCTGCGCCACTGCTTCTTTGTTTCCGCGTCCCCGGGTTTCGGTAATCTCATCAACGATATTTAAGGTCAGCAAACTTTCGATTAGTCCTACACCTGCAACAATGGCCGCATAGGGGAAGATAAGTTTCAGGGTTGCGAAGCTCCAGGTGATCTGAGGAATATGAAAAGGAGGGAATTTCCCTTGTATAGAGGCAATATCCCCTACAGTTTTCGTATCAATATCTGCGAAGAACACGATCCCGAAAACGGCTAATATCGCTACCAGAGAGGCAGGAACGGCCTTTGTGAGTTTTGGCAGACCCCAGATGATCAGCATGGTCAGCAACACCAACCCAACCAAAACATAAAGGGAACTTCCTGTAAGCCAGTTTCCGGAAGCATCTTTAAACTGATCAAGTTGTGCAGAGAAGATGATGATTGCCAAGCCGTTGACAAATCCAAAAATTACCGGATGAGGCACTAGTCGGATTAATTTACCAAGCCGTAAAAAGCCAGCAGTCATTTGTATAAGACCTGCCAGCACAACCGTAGCAAAGATATATTCAGCCCCATGGGTCCTTGCCAGCGCTACCAATACTACTGCCACGGCACCTGTGGCGCCACTGATCATTCCGGGACGGCCTCCTAATACAGAGGTGACAAAGCCTACAACGATTGCTGCGTACAATCCGGTCAAAGGAGAAAGCTCCGCTAAAAAAGCAAAGGCAACAGCCTCAGGCACAAGTGCAAGGGCAACTGTTATCCCCGATAATATTTCCGTTTTGTAGTCCACTTTCTGGGACAGATCAAATAGATTTAAATATTTTTTCATTAATTTTTATAAAAGGATTCCCTGTTACGAAATGATAATTCCGTAAAATCAACAAGTTAAACAGAAGGACATAGCTTAATTTTATGGTAGAGTAATCTGCGACAAACAATACCTCAGAGATGCCTTATCCCATTTTGAGGCCGCAAAATTAAGAATTTAATGCTTAAAGAACAACCTGACCTAAAATAAAACCTTAAATTGGAGAGAATAATGATTTGCACTACATGTTCGGGATGATGCGAAAATGTGATCATGTGCTTAACGGGAAACAATTTAAATATGGTTACAGGTAAAAACATTTTTGACCTAGCGCCTTTACTGGCATATTATTTTTTTTACTCAGAAAATACTGATTTTAATATGATTGATTACAGTCAATTTCTGGAAAGAGGTAAAACAAAATTAGGGGGTTTAAAAAAATATCTGATCAACAAACTCCATGATAGCAGGATATTGGACTTCTCATTACAAGATGATCAATTGTCAATTACGCTAAATGATTTTTCTGTTAATGCATTTGCACGAGCCATATCTGATAAATTCGGCCTCTCTATTGACCCGTATAGTCTGTTATTTTCTCTGAGAATTGTATTTAGAGGTAATTTATCTGTAGATTTTTATCGTGTGAATGATAAAGGAGATCTGAATAAAACAGAACCAGTTGATGTAGATGAGTATCTTGGTGAACAGGTATTAAGTATATCAGAAGATGCTATTGATGTTGCGTTTCATTT
>JBNKDZ010000374.1:0-3920 GCA_050288525.1 Cyclobacteriaceae bacterium | reverse complement strand
GAATTGAGGATCAGATCCATTACAATGGAACCCTGATCAACTTTCACACTTTTAACTTTCACACTTTCCACTATTAACTTTCACACTTTCCACTATTAACTTTCACACTTTCCACTATTAACTTTCACACTTTCCACTTTTAACTTTCACACTTTCCACTTTTAACTTTCACACTTTCCACTCAAGAGAAGCAATATTTTACCAAAAATCAAAAAAACATTAACTGATTACGTTATTAATAACATCAATTACTTGATTGTCAGGTTATACTTTTCTATTATTATAATAAATAGAAGAAAGGTTCGTGAAGTAATCTTTTCAGAGTATATCAGGATATCTGAATATTTTACCTGAACCTCCATCTGTTTTGTAAAGATCTTTTTAATCTAAACACCTGTTGATACAATGAATACGGTAAATACCATTATAAAAAAGTATCATGAGGATAAGACTAGGTTAATGGACATTCTTATTGATACTCAGGATGCATTTGGTTATATAACGGATGATGCAGCCAATGAAATTGCGCGCACATTGAATATTTCCAGAGTTGACCTTGAACAAACAATATCCTTTTATCATTTCTTCTCGACCATCCCACGAGGCCGGTATACCATTTATCTCAACGACAGTGCTGTTGCCAACATGCACGGGAGAAAAACAGTAGCCAAAGCCTTTGAAAAGGAAGTCGGGTGTAAATTTGGCTCGGTAACAGAAGATGGCCTTATTGGCCTTTTCAACACCTCCTGCATCGGAATGAACGATCAGGAACCTGCCGCCATTATCAATGGTTTGGTTTTCACAAGACTGACCCCCTTCAGGGTAAAAGAGATTATCCGGGACATCCGGAAAGGAATTGCGGTCGAAGATATGTTCCAGGCCGGTTTTGGCGACGGGAACAACAACTCAGACCTTATCCGGTCCGTGGTCAACAATCACATTATGAAAAAAGGGCCTGTCTTGTCCTCCGACTACACCTCAGGAGAAGCGATCAAAAAGATTCTGGATATGAGTCCTGAAGATGTGATCGAAGAGGTTAAATCTTCCAGCATCAGGGGACGTGGAGGCGCCGGTTTTCCTACCGGTTTAAAATGGGACTTCTGCCGGAAATCCCAGGGTGAAAAACGCTTTGTTTTCTGTAATGCCGATGAAGGAGAACCGGGAACCTTTAAAGACCGGGTCATCATGACCGAACGGCCCAGACTCCTGTTTGAAGGGATGGCCATAGCCGGATATGCTGTCGGAGCCGAAGAAGGCATCCTGTATCTGCGTTATGAGTATAAATACCTTCAGAAATTCCTTGAAAGCATTCTGGAAGAAATGCGACATAATAAAATTCTGGGTACTGATATCGGAGGCAAAAAAGGCTTTAATTTTGACATCCGGATCCAGTTTGGTGCGGGCGCATACGTTTGTGGTGAAGAATCTGCCCTTATCGAATCAGCAGAAGGTAAACGCGGCGAACCCCGCGATAGGCCTCCGTTCCCGGTAGAAAAAGGATACCTCGAACAACCTACCATTGTAAATAATGTCGAGACCTTATGCGCTGTCGTAAAAGTGATCCTTCATGGCGGTGAATGGTATAAGAGCTTTGGCACGAGAGAGTCAACCGGTACCAAATTGTTATCTGTATCGGGCGATTGTAAATTCCCGGGTGTTTATGAAGTAGAATGGGGTTTCTCGGTTAACGATATCCTTGAGATGGTAGGCGCGGACGATGTACAGGCTGTACAGGTCGGTGGCCCTTCCGGAGGATGCATCGGACCGAATGAATTTGAACGGATCCTGGGATATGAGGATCTGGCCACCGGAGGATCGCTGATCATTGTAAACCAGTCACGGGACTTGTTAAAGGATGTTGTTCTGAACTTTATGGAGTTTTTCATTGAAGAATCCTGTGGTTCATGTACACCATGCCGAACCTTACCCATATTGCTCAGGAACAAACTTAATAAAGTGATCGAAGGTAAAGGCGTTATGCAGGACATCATGGACATGGAACGCTGGAGCAGCATTATGCGTGCAAACAGATGTGGTCTCGGACATACCGCTGCCAACCCGATCACCTCTACCCTGAAAAACTTTCGGCATTTGTATCTTGACAGAATCCAGAGAGGCGTTGACTTTGACAGCGGATTCAGACTTGATGAGGCACTTAAGGATGCAAAAATAATAACTAACAGGAACTGATAAATGCCAAATATTATGAATAATGTAGTAAAATTTAAAATAGATGGTGTTGAATGTATGGGGCAAAAAGGGCAATATATCGTTGATGCTGCGAAGGACAATGGTATTTACATCCCTACGTTATGCAATATTCCCGGAATAAAGCCCCGGGGAGCCTGCAGGATTTGTAATGTCAAGGTTAATGGTAAACTGATGACTGCATGCACTACTCCTGTCACAGAAGGCATGAATATCGAAAACAAGACCAAAGAGATCGAAGACCTGCGCAAAGCTATCGTCGAGCTGATGTTTGTGGAAGGGAATCACTTTTGTCCTTCCTGTGAACGGAGCGGCAATTGTGAACTCCAGGCGCTGGGATATAAATATCAGATGCTGGTACCGAGATTTCCCTATCAGTTCAACTATCGCAATATTGAAGCTTCACACCCCAAACTCATCAAAGATCACAACCGATGTATTTTGTGCAAACGATGCATCAGGGCCATAAAAGATGACAAAGGGAAAAGCATTTTCGCTTTCAAAAAAAGAGGTCACCAGGTTGAAATAAACATCGATACGGAATTATCTGTAAATATGACGGACGAGCAGGCCATTGAAGCAGCAGAAATATGCCCGGTAGGTGCCCTTCTGAAGAAAGAAACCGGATTTACCACTCCGATCGGAAAACGAAAATATGACCATACAGAAATAGGCAGTGAAATAAAAACCACGAATTAATTTTTTGTATTATGAGCAAACCAATAATAGCAACTACTTCATTAGCCGGATGTTTTGGCTGTCATATGTCGATACTGGACATTGACGAAAAGATCCTTGACCTGATACAACTGGTCGAATTCAACAAATCACCAATTGATGACATCAAACGTTTTACGAAGATGTGTGACATTGGCCTTATTGAAGGAGGATGTTGTAACAGTGAGAATGTTCATGTGCTTAAAGATTTCAGGGCTCATTGTAAAATTCTGGTATCCGTAGGTGAATGCGCCATTATGGGAGGACTTCCGGCATTGCGCAATACGGTGCCCTTAAAGGAATGCCTTGATGAGGCTTACCTGAATGGCCCGTCTGTTGCAGGAAATAATGAAGAAGGCATCATTCCCAACGACGAAGAGCTGCCTATTTTATTAGATAAGGTATATCCCTGCCACGAAGTGGTAAAAATTGATTATCACCTTCCCGGATGTCCGCCACGCGCCGAACTTATCTGGGAAGCCTTATACGCGCTGGTAACAGGTAATCCGCTTAAGTTGCCTTATGAAGTTTTAAAATTTGATTAACCGTAACCATTACAGATATGGGACAAAAAATAACCATAGAACCCGTAACCAGGGTTGAAGGACATGGCAAAGTGACCATTCACCTCGATGATGAGGGGAATGTTGTTCAAAGCAGACTGCATATTGTAGAATTCAGAGGTTTTGAAAGGTTCGTTCAGGGTCGGCCCTACTGGGAAGCCCCGGTACTGGTACAACGCCTTTGCGGCATTTGCCCGGTGAGCCACCACCTGGCAGCTGCAAAAGCACTGGATGTAATCGTCGGAGCCGGACAGGATGGCCTTACCCCTACCGGTGAAAAAATGCGACGCCTTATGCATTACGGACAAATGTTCCAGTCACATGCACTCCATTTCTTCCATCTCGCAAGCCCCGATCTGCTTTTCGGCATCGACAGCGATCCTGAATTGCGGAATGTGATCGGCGTCGCGCTAAAACACAAGGATCTGGCCG
>JBNKDZ010000373.1:0-2551 GCA_050288525.1 Cyclobacteriaceae bacterium | reverse complement strand
CTAATCAAGGTTCAGTACCCAGGCAGAAAAGCCTCTGTCATTACATTTTTTATTTTCAAAACATCTGGTACAAATGCCCTTACTTTTTGTCATTGCCACAAAAAGTAACAAAAAAGTCTCGAAAGAAAAAAGCTTCTTCCCGCAAGCCCTACGCTCTCCCCGCTTTTTTTCCTCCCTGCGCTATTAGGTTGACAAATCATGTTTTTTTGTTGCTTGAAGAGAAACCCTTTCAGAAAAATCTGATCAGCCAACCCAGTCTTTTCCAAACTTCGCCTTTAAGGACTCTGTCAGAAACTGTTTATGTTTGGTCTCACCGTTTGCTTTATACATGATCTCCAGTTGTATAATATCATTTTTCTCTTCGATTTTTTTTATCAACGGAATTTTCTTATATGAACTCCATGGTGAGTTTAGCACTGTTTCGAGAATTATTTGACGGATCTCTTCCCAGGGTATGTTTTTGGCTACTGCAAAGGATATTGATGCCTCATTCTCTCCGGATTGCCTGAAATTTGACCTGATAGCACTCTGATCAATTTTGGCATAGGGCATCTTAAAGTCGTATCCGCTATCCGTACGAATTTCCATATACAACCTGCCGGCTTTTTGTATAATACCGGAAATGGCTTCCGTTTCGAAATACTGCCCTTCCCGAATCTTAAATCGTATCTTTATCAGGATACCTGCGAAATAATCCCGTAAAAGCAACAGCGATGAAAATGTTACAAGGATCAAAATGGCGATCAGGTACAGCACCGGCAAATACGGATTTTTAATGAAAAACAGATGTATGACCCAGATAGCAAAAGTGACCCAGATGGCAAGCTCCAGAAGTGGCATGAACCGGATGACTGAAGAATAAAACGGATTTTTATTGATATTCTTTTTGGCAAACCGTTTTATTCCTTCCAGGAAAACAAAAAGAAGGAGACCTGTAACAAGACTTATAATGATTGGTTTCATAGCAATCCTTTTTGTTTTAGGGTACGGACAATATAAGGTTCTACATATGGATTCATGATATACAGATCTTCCGTTTTTTCAATGATCAGTCCCGATAATTTCAGAGGATTGATAATCTTTAATGCCTGAGAAATATCTTTCGAAAACACACGCCGGATTTTTTCTTTATCCATCCTTTTATGCAGTGTGAGCTGTTGGAGCAAAAACATCGGATCTTCATCAAGTTCTTTAAGTATGTCGGCTTCATAATTATCCGGTTCTTTTATGTAGATCTGGCTATTCTTGAATCGTTCGATATTGCTGAGCCATGCATTTAAGGTAACACCGGGATTACCTTTGGTGAATTCAAAATATTTGCTGAAAAGCCGGGCGAGCTTGATTTTAGACAACTGAGATTCGCGTTTATTGTCAAGAACAAAACCAAAACCGCTTGATTGGTGTCTTTTTATAATCAACTCTCTTAACTGTATCGCATCAAAAGGTCTGCACTGCACAGTGCTGATAATATAATTCTGCAGGTTCAGGATTTTATTGAGCAGATCATACGTATATACATTCACATTGATCACAAACAGACAGGTATCGCTGTATTTCTCAATCAAATCAATGATTTTTCGAACGGTTTCCAGTCCTTCAGGCGATCGTTCCCACCAAAGCTCCAGATCGTTGATCACGAGGGCACTTCCATAGGGTAAGGCAGTAAGAATGTCATCAATGCTTCCATAAATTCGGACGGTCTTTTGAAGTGCCTGGTTGAAATCTTCCACAGAAACAGAACCTGCCTGAGGAGGGAAAATATGAAACAACTTGCCGGCATCAAAGGATTTTTTCAATACATGACTGCATAGAGTTGTCTTACCTGAATTCCGGTCTCCGGTAACTATAATTCCACCTTTTATGCCTGATCGATACCGGTCTATGGCCTTTTCAAAGGTTGATTCTTCATGTTTTCTTTCTATCCAGAAGTCTTCACTTATGTAAGAACGGCCACTAAACAGACTTTTGTAGAAATGCGGGATCTGATGCATAACCTCATTCCTGGGGCTTACACGTTCAACCAGATCCAATATTTTTTCGTTTCTCGATTTCAGACTGTCGGTTTCGACGAGCTTCCTGGCAATAAGAGGTCCTTCACTTCTTGAATAGAGGATCCTGGCAATATTTTCAGTTACGATATTCCGGAGCTCATCGATTTTGTCGCCAATGGTGAAGAACAATCGCTTGCTTTTGTACCCCCGTACCGATTGGTTGAAAACTTTTGCTGTCTCGACGATTTTGAGCGATGAAAGGGGCTCGAAAGATTCTTCCAGTCCGCGATTGATCTCGTCAATGATCTTTTCTCTGATCAGGGAGAATTCTTTAGCCTTGGCGTCGATCCCTTCAATATTCGATCTGTAGATCTCGTCTCTGGATTCTACGGAATCGATGGTTTCGATGTTTTCAATATTGAACCGAGCCAGACTTAGCTGGTCTGAAAGTTCATGGAACAACCGGTGGGTGTTGTCCTGTGATGTTTCAAGTACAGCCATGATCGGGCTGATGAACCGGGAATCCATAAAATGGCGTATAATTTTGGCTACCGGAGCAT
>JBNKDZ010000372.1:0-1720 GCA_050288525.1 Cyclobacteriaceae bacterium | reverse complement strand
CTGTCCGGAAGTTAACCCGTACCATTTTAGTGGCAAGAGCAGGGGCATCTTTCAGATTTTCGGTAGGAGCAGTGAATTCTTTCTGTCCTTCAGCATTATGAACATTTCCTCCAAGAGAGAAGGCCCTTACCAGAGAAGGATTGGCAACCTGTCTCCAGCCGGGGATATTGGCAGGAGCGAAATTCAGTTTGTTGTATACAACACCCATTTTGTTATACAGGTTTTCGCCTGTCACGCCTTTATAGGTGCCATTAAGGTTGTAGAAGTTTACATTGTCCCCATAAGTACACAGGCGAACGTTGTTGATGGCATTGTATGCATCTCCTTCAGGGATGTTAAGACCAGCAGCAAGGATTTTTGATGCTTTTTGCTTATTTACATCCGAAGAGTTGATTTCTGAGGCTCCGATCATCCAGCCTTCGAATAATTTTTCAAGATTGTTCTGGTTCGCTTCTACAAAAGCTTTTTTTGCAATAAAAACATCTGCGATAATATTAGATGCTGATCGTGTGCTTTCCAGAACTTTGGCACCTGTAACGGTTCGGATACAGGCTTCATCATCCGGGCTCCAGACTACAGCAGCGTCAACATTTCCTGTTTTAAAGGTTGTAGCAGCATCAATTGCATTTGGAACTTCTACGATCGTTACGTCCTTGATGGATAAACCTCCAGCATCAAGCAGCCATAACAAAAATGTATGAGAAGGAGTCATAGGGGCAACAGCTATTTTTTTCCCTTTCAGGTCAGCGACATTGTTTATACCTCTTCGGGCAACAACAGCATCGCCACCACGGCTCCAGTCAGCCTGAAAAACTACCTGAGGGTCAAATTTCTTTAATCCGTCAACTTCAGTGGGGAATGCATCAATGGTAGCCCAGAGCAGGTGTACCTGATCCGATTTCCATGCAGCTCGTGAAGCATCAAAGTCATCCAGGACTTTAAATTCAACCTTGAATCCGTAATCCTTGTAAAACCTTGAATTTTCATTCGCATCAAATCCTTCATTAAAATATTGTCCTCCGGCATAGCCACCCCAGGTGACCACGCCAATTTTTATAACGTCAACTTTCTCACCGGTTCCGGTCATAAGTCCGCTGATATCTTCCTGTTCTTTTTCATTAGGTATCAAAGCATCTTTTAAATCAGATTTGGTTAAATACTGAATTAAAAATGCGATACCTGCCACGATGGCGATGGTTATCAAAATTTTTGAAAAAGCGGTCATTCTTGTTCGTGCCATATCTGTGTAATGTTATAGGTTTTCAAATTTAAAAAGGTCGGAATATTGATTTTTGGAGCCTGAGCGCTGTTTTTCGATGGGAGCGTCAAGGTCAACACTTTCTTCATTGCTGTTACCTTTAAGCACCAGCAGGTCTTTATCGTCACCAAGCAGGAGTGATACACCTTCTTTTTCCCATTTTTCAAGCATTTTCATGCCTTCTTCTTCAAATACGCCGTTTTGCAGATCGATGGAATCCATAAAATTGGTCGACATATCCATAAAACGCTCCATTTCGCCGATTTTCATACTTACATCATCTGCTATGGCTTCAAGAGCCCTGTCAAACATATCCCGTTTATCGTTGTTACCTGAAATGATATTCATGGCAGATTTCATGGCAGAATGGCTGGCCCGGATGGCTGCCCGTTCCTGTTTTTTCACCTCTACCTGATCGATTATATCTTCCAGCAGGATCTCAGAGTTTTCATACATTCGTAC
>JBNKDZ010000371.1:0-12152 GCA_050288525.1 Cyclobacteriaceae bacterium | reverse complement strand
CACATTTCTCTGAACACGTAAAAAAAAAGAGAAAAACGTGAAATTATTCAAGCCAGAGAATATCAATTCCCGGTTTTGAAAAAGATTTTAAAATAACAATATACACATAAACGTCCATCCGTATATTATGACAGATGGACGTTTTTATTTATACATTCTTACACTTTTTTCCTTTCTCTCATAAATTCTGAACTCAAATGCACCTGTTCACTGATACAGAGTCATATACAACCAGACTGCAATAAATTTTGCTATTAAATATCATTTTTTTACTACTTTTATTAATAATACCAATTATCCTTGTATTCGGTAATATTTCAGGATCAGAGCTACAAAAACCTTATATTCATTAAAAAAATAGGATTTTTTTTGTCCGTTTCAATAAACTTCCCGTTTCACAGCAGGTTCTGAAAGCAAATCCTGATCCTTTATTTTCATTATTCAGGTATTATTCAAAAGAATCATAATTAAATACTGTAAACAGCGTTGTATCAATAAATAATATTTTCAAATTATTTTTAATTTCAACTTGATTTTTATAAAGAAAAATGGTTTGTATAGCACAGAAATGTTTTATCTTTGATAATCAATCAATTGAAATTAAACCACTTACTGTTTCAAAAGATGCAAAGACTTCTAACGTTACTGATAATCAGTTTGTTAGGTTTATTTTATTCAAACTTTTCGTATGCTCAAAAAAACATAAAGTTTGAACGAGTAACTGTTGACCAGGGACTTTCCCAAAGCAACATCAACTGCATATTACAGGATCATAAAGGCTTTTTATGGATAGGTACAAATGGCGGTCTGAACCGGTATGACGGCACCGAATTTAAGGGATTTCTTTACAATGCTTCAGACACAAATACCATATCAAGCAATATTATTAATCACATCTATGAAGACGATCAGGGCAAGCTTTGGATCTCGACACAAAATGGCCTGAATATATATAATCCATCTATTGAAAGGTTTACAACCTTTAAAAGCGAAAAAGACGGAAATAATTGTTTAAGCTCCAATCATATTACATGTGTAACAAAAGATAATAAAAATAACTATTGGATAGGAACGTACGGTGGGGGTCTCAATAAATACGATCCTGAAACGAACAAATTTACGGTGTACCGCTATTTCATTAAAAATCCTCAAAGCATAAGTGGTAATTATGTTACCAGTCTGAAAAAAGATAAATATGGTTATATATGGGCTGGAACTGAAAATTCGGGTTTAAATATGCTTGATCCGGAGACCGGAAAATTTATCCGGTACATGCACTATCCGGACAATCCTCAGGCCAGTAAACTCAACAGTAATTCGATCAATACTATATACGAAGATAACGACGGAGATCTGTGGGTTGGAACGGCAGAGGGCATTCACCTTATCAAACCGAAGAAATCCGGAAGAGATATTAATGGGACGGATATTGTCATTGATTACAGTAAGATCTCACCTCTTGTTGAAAATAAATCCATATCCTGCATCATTCAGGGTATTTCCGGACTTCTCTGGTTTGGAACAAATAACAACGGACTCATTTTCATCAATAAATACACCGGTCAGGCAGGCAATTATCTCTTCGATCCAAAAGATGAGTTCTCATTGCTAAGTAACACCGTGAAATCTGTTTATGATGATAAAGCCGGGATTTTGTGGATAGGAACAAATGCAGGAATAAATATAATCGACAGACAGGGAATCCGGTTTAACCTTGTAAAGCGCATTCCCGGAGCCGAAAACACATTGAGCAGCAACAATGTTCAATCAATCCTGAAAGACAACTGGGGCACCATCTGGATAGGCACCTACGACGGAGGCTTAAACAAATATGTCCCGTATTCGGGAAGTTATACCAACTACCTTGCGAATGATTACATCGAAGACGGGGAAAGCTATGTGGACCGGTCCAGGATCCTGGAGAAATTTAACCGGGAGATGACCGATTTCAATAAATCAAAAATACAGTATCTGAGCAATAACAGGATATATGCACTCCACAAAGACAAACTCAATCGCCTGTGGATTGGTACCGGCGGAGGCGGACTGAATATGCTAAACGTCAATACAGGAAAAATAATCCACTATAAGAGCGATATCAAAAATGAAAGCGGGCTGAACGGAAATATTGTCCGTACCTTATTTGAAGACTCTTATGGAAACCTTTGGATCGGTACCCAGGACGGAGGAATAAACTGTTTTAACAAAGAGAAATTTATGCACTTCTCCCATGATGCGAATGACCAAAACAGCATTAGCAGTGATGATGTGCGATCCATCACGGAAGATTCTGATAAAAATATCTGGATTGGTACGTTCGGAGGCGGATTAAACATGCTCGATCATGTAAATAATCAGTTTATACATTATCAATACGAAGAGGGTGATCCCACCAGTATAAGTAGTAATACCATATATTCCTTATACCACGATGATTCATCACGATTATGGATCGGCACTACGGACGGTCTGAATATGCTGGATCTCAGGAAAAGAATTCCGGAATTCCACAAATTCACGATTGATGATGGATTGCCATCCAATTTCATATACGACATACTGGACGACAAACATGGCAATCTTTGGATAAGTTCAAATAAAGGTATTTCCAAATTCAATATTTCAACAGGTGTTTTCAGTAACTACGATAAAAAAGACGGCTTGCAGGGAAGTGAGTTTAATCCGGGAGCAGCCTATATCACAGACAATGGTGAGATGTTGTTTGGAGGATTAAATGGCTTCAACACCTTTTACAGCGATCAGATTGATGATAATGAATATATTCCGGACGTAGTTATTACAGACTTCAGGATCCTTAATGAAGAAGTGCCTATAGGAGTGGCCGGCTCACCACTTAAAAAACATATATCCGAAACAGACACCCTCATTCTCTCACATAAGGACCTGTCGATCTCGTTTGAATTTGTGGCACTTAATTTTACAGATTCTGAGAAAAATGAGTATGAATACAAAATGGAGAATTTCGACGCAAAATGGAATAAGGCCGGCAACAGAAGATATGCAAACTATACCAATCTCGGCCCCGGAGAATATGTATTCAGAGTGCGGGCATCAAACAACGATGGCGTTTGGAATGAAGAAGGTACCTCTATATTCATTATTATCAAACCACCGTTTTGGCGAACGATCCCGTTTTTTATCGGATCATTTCTTTTTATTTCCTTATCCATATACCTAATCATACTTGCACGAACACGGCAACTTCATAAATCAAAGGTACTTCTAGAACAACAGGTAAAAGCACGGACTAAACTTATCGAACAACAAAAATCAGAAGTTGAAAAGGCAAATAAAGAAATTATCCTGCAGAAAGATGAGATCGAAAAACAACGTGATTTGCTTGTTAACAAGAATCAGGAAATAACCATAGCAAAAAAAGAACTGGATGAGACGAATGAAGAGTTAATGGCTATTAATACAAACCTTGAAAATATAGTTGAAGACAGAACCGCTTCCATCCGGAAGATCAATGAAGAACTGACAAAAGCCAATAACGAACTGGATCTTTTTATTTATCGTGCTTCACATGATCTTAAAGGGCCAATATCACGATTACTAGGTCTTACGCTTCTAGCTAAAATGGATAACCAGGACAATGAATTGAAAGAGTATATCGACATTATTCAAAAAGGGGCGATTGACATGAATAAAGTCCTGAATAAACTGAATAACATTCATTTCATTAACCGCGAAAAAATCGAATACGAAGAAATAAACCTTGCTGAACTTGTTGAGGAATGCAAATCTTCCCTTGCCAACTACATGGACCTCAAAGACCTGAGTTTAAAACTAACCCTTGAACCGGGAATAAAGCTTATTTCAGACAAAAAACTCCTTACGATAATATTTGAAAATATCATTGAAAATGCCATTATATTCCGGAAATTCAAGAAAATCCATGTAGATATTATCGTTACCTCATCTGATGAATATCTGAACTTCAGTATTGAAGATCAGGGTGTCGGTCTTTCACAGGAGATAAAAGATAAAATGTTTGACATGTTCTACAGGGGATCAACCCGCTCTAAGGGCAACGGGCTCGGATTGTATCTCGTCAAACGATCAATCAATAAATTAAGGGGGAAAATATCCGTTGAAAGCGAACAAGGTATTTATACCTGCATAACTGTATCCATTCCGAAAGAAACCGTACCTGCCAGTATCCTTTTGGAAAAGTATAAATAGAGGAATAAGGTGCAAAGAACAAGGGTTCGGTCGAAGAATAATACTTGAATCAATCCTGACATTCTCCAACGTTTTTATTCTGCACAGCAGGTTTTACACCTCGTGATGACCTCTTTTTCTTCTTTGTCCTTAGATTGATGGTGAATACAAGTTCTTTGAGGATCAGATTTTTCCTGACTTGTCCGTAAATTTTAAATTTAAAAAATAAGTGTCGAATTTGAGCGATTTAGGGTGTTTTTTACGTGTTTTGACCGAACTAACTGGCTAAAATGCTATTAAAGGAAAGTCGTGCTGATATAGGATAAGTATCATCAAACATAATTGACCTGAATCCAACTCCTTTCCCTTTGTCTGAAGCAGGATTTTCAGAATTTTCCGGATTACAGAATTTTGATTTTATTCAGAATGGAATTATCACTCAGCGTCCTTTGCGCAACTCTTCGGCGCTTTGCGTGAAAAAATTTCGCCTAAGTCAAAAATCATCACCAAACTCCTAATACCGCACTAAATCGGACAAGTCAGGAGATTTTCTTTGCAAACAGCATTATCACACTTCTGCTTTTGAGTTTCATGGATTTTGATTCAATAATTTTGGCATCATCACAATCACTGAAAGCATTTGGCCCCGGCAATCCTGTATTTATAATCTGTAACCATTTATAACCATGAAACATTGGAGGAATATCAAACCGAAGATCTTTCCAATATGTATTGATCATGACATGATAGATCTCTTTGGCTTTAGGGTGAAACAGGGTGAATGCCAGGGAATGCGAATTTTCGGACCAGTCAGGTTTTTTTAGCTTAATTCCATGCCAGGTGATATGCGGTTCTTCGATTTCCTCAGGGGTAGAAAGCAGGTATTCAATTTTAAATATCTCCTTGCTATTCGTGAATTTTATCAGGCCTTTGGTAAAATCCAACAGATCCTTATTCTTCTCCACCAACCTCCAGTCAAACCATCCTAACTCATTATCCTGACAATACACATTATTATTCCCTTTCTGAGTACGTTTAACCTCATCTCCCATCAACAACATTGGTGTCCCCTGTGATATAAACGTCAGTGTCAGGAAATTCCGTATCTGCCTGTCTCTCAACGCAAGGATTTCCGGATCATCCGTATCGCCTTCGACACCACAATTCCAACTGAAGTTGTCATTCGAGCCATCTCTGTTATCTTCCAGGTTATCAAGATTATGCTTTTCATTGTATGACACGAGATCATTCAGGGTAAAACCATCATGACATGTGACGAAATGGATACTTCGGTTAGGTTCCCGCTTAGGATCAGTATAAATATCAGGGCTTGCCATGATTTTACTTGCAAATTTTGAAACCATGCCGGTATCGCCTTTCATAAATCTTCTTACATGGTCCCTGAATTTCCCGTTCCACTCCGTCCATCTGTCCCCAATAAATGTTCCAACCTGATACAGACCTGCTGCATCCCAGGCTTCTGCAATAATCTTTGCGCCAGCCAAAACCGGATCAGATTCAATTTCCCACAACACAGGTGGATTTTTCAGGGGCTCACCCTGCTCATCCCTTGAGAGTACCGATGCCAGATCAAATCTGAAGCCATCTACGTGATATTCGGTAACCCAACTCCGCAGACAATCAACAATCATCCTTCGAACGATTGAATGATTGGCGTTTAATGTGTTCCCGCATCCGGAATAATCCCGGTATTTGGTTTTTTCCTTATTTAGGATATAATAAGCTTTATTCTCCAATCCTTTCAACGACAAAACAGGACCATCTTTCCCTCCTTCACCTGTATGATTAAATACAACATCCAGGATCACTTCAATTCCTGCCTTATGGAATGCTTTTACCATATCACGAAACTCATTAGCCCCTTCAATACAATCCTGGTTACTGAAATAACCGTTGTGAGGTGCAAAAAAGGCTATCGGACTATAGCCCCAGTAGTTTCTAAGGCCATCCATCGCATCCTGCTGATCGTATTGCTGAACAGGCATTAGTTCAACTGCGGTAATACCGAGCTCTTTCAGATAGGGGATTTTTTCAATAAGCCCAAGGAACTTACCCCGTTTTTCAGGTGAAACACCGGAATTCGGATTTTTGGTAAACCCTGCCGGATGCATTTCATAAATTACAGTAGTTGAATAGGATCGCTGAAGCGGCAAATCACCTTCCCAATCATATTTTTCCGGGTCTATTACAACCGATTTAAACGCTTTTCCATAATTATTCCCGGGGTTGATTGCAGCCTTGCGATCATAATTCTGCCCCGATAATCCCCTGGCATAGGGATCAATAATCAATTTATCCGGATCAAACTTGTTACCATACAAGGCTGATTCCTTTTCGGCACCAAAAACCCTGTATCCATACAGTTGCCCCTCTTTTAAACCGTGTACAAACACATGCCAATAGTAAAAGGTACGGTTTTTCTCCGGATCCAAAGAAATAACATGACTTGGCTCCCAATCTGTATCTTTATCAAAAAGAAGAAGATCTATTTTTGAAGCATTTTTAGAAAATACACTAAAGTTAATTCCATCCGGATAACATGTGGCACCAATTGGGAAGCTGATTCCATTCGATATTTGTAACTCTTTCTCCATCAAAACAGGTATCTGTATTAAATACGTAAACTAGATTTTTATTATTTGAAAAAAAACAAATACACTTATTTTTTAACATGATACCAACAGGATAACCATGATAAATATGAATCAGATATGTAGTTGAAAAATGTGAAAATTTGTTCTCCTCCTAAACAACCTATATTATCTGAAGAATGTTTTATTTTTTATTTAAACCTTTCAATCGGAAAATCAAAACATCCCGGCGAACTACTCTAAACACTATAGTTTGGCAAACATAATATTCGCCGGAGAGCGTTTATTAAAAATTTCATTTGCCATAAAGTCCATGGCGGGAGCAACATGGAAAAAATAGTATTTCAGCCCTTCACATAAATAATTCAATCCGTATTCTCCATCTCCGGATATTAAAATACGGTTTTTAGGGCATTCGCCCCAACATTTTGTCAGATATGTACATTCTCGACATTGCCGGGGTAATGTTGAATGTTTGTTCTCCCCAAAGATTTGTTGTTGTACAGAATTCATCAGGCCGGCAAGATTATCCTCCATAATATTTCCCAGACGATGTTCCGGAAAGACAAAGTGGTCGCAGGAGTATATATCACCATTATGTTCAATTATGCCGGCATCACCACATTTTTCCGACATCACACAAACACCAGGAGGCAAACCTGCCCAGTTTGCCAGGGTGGCATCAAACATCTGTACAAAATACCGTCCCACATCATTTTTTACCCATTCATCGAACATGGTTGTTAGGAACTTACCGTATTTCAGCGCATTCACCGACCATTCTGTCACCACTGCGCCGTCTGTTTCTGCATTTGACAGTAAATGAATGTCATCCGTACAATCCCTTTTACACCGTTCAACCACCGGCAAAAATTGCATGTAATGACTTCCGATTGCTTTCAGGAACCGGTAAATCTCCAATGGATAATCTACATTGTAGTTGTTAACAACCGTGAGGGTATTAAAATCAATTTGATACGTTTTCAACAGATTAACAGCCCGCATCACATTATCGAATGTAGGACCGTTATTCCGGGTTTGGCGATATTTGTTGTGTATTCTCTCCGGCCCATCGACCGAAATTCCTACTAAAAAATTGTTTTCCTTTAAAAACCGGCACCAATCGTCGTTAAGAAGTACGCCATTCGTCTGAATAGAATTTTCGATCATCTTCCCTCCTGCATGTTTTCTCTGTAAGGCAACAACTTTTTGATAAAAATCAAGTCCCATAAGGCATGGTTCACCTCCCTGCCAGACAAATTGTACGACCGGAACGGGTTGTGCCTGTATGTATTGTAAAACAAATTCTTCCAGTACATCCTCCTTCATCCTGAAGGATTTTTTATTACCATAGAGATACCGTTTTTCCAGGTAATAGCAATAATCACAATGCAGATTGCAATTTGAACCGGCAGGCTTGGTCAGGAGACCAAATGGTTTGGGCTGTAGGTGGAGTTTAAATGTCGTTGATTCTTTTCCTGAATGCCCCATCTGCACATATCCATGTTTAATGTTTATCTGTTTCTTTGACTGCCGTTCTTTGTTCTTCGAGGTACCGAATGCCCAGTGCTTTCGGATCTTCAAGCCGTTCTTCCCAGGGGCGATTGTCCAGCGGGTACACCTTAACACGTGTTGCCCACTCTTCCCACATAGCTTTCATCTCCTCCACCTTATCAGGGTATTGTCCGGACAGGTCATGCATCTCGGTACGGTCTTCACGAAGATTGTATAGTTCCCATTTTCCATCAAAGGGGAAAACAAACGAAGCTTTAAGCACAAGTTTCCAGTCTCCCATACGCACAGCCCTGTTTGCTTCATGCTCCCAGAACATCACAGATTTCCGGTCGTCTGTTTCATTTTTTATCGAAGGCAACAAGGATTCGCCTTCGGGCCTATGAATCTCAATACCGTTAATTTCATCTGGATATTCTGTCCCCGACACATCCAGACAGGTAGACATGATATCCATCAGCATGCCAGGTCTGTCACTCATTCTCCCGGACTCCACGACACCATTTGGCCAGTGCACGATCAAAGGAGTAGCTATGCCCCCTTCATGTGTCCAGTGTTTAAACAGTCTGAATGGTGTATTTGAAGCGTTGGCCCAAGGCAACCGGTAACTTTCAAAAGAACTGTCTGTACCAAGTGATGCAAGATCTTTGTTGCCGTTGGAAATAAATTCAGCACAGGCCCCGTTGTCCTGTAAAAAGAAAATCAGGGTATTGTCAAGCTCTCCGGATCTTTCGAGTTCGGCCATGATTCTGCCGATACCCCGATCCATAACCTCTGTCTGGGCAGCATAAATTGCCATACGAAGGGTCATATCTTCCTTTTCTTCGTCAGATAGGGTATTCCATGCAGGGGCCTCCGGATTTCTGTCAGACAAATCCCACTCCGGATCAATGATCCCCATCTCAATCTGACGCCTGTATCGCTGCATCCTGATCGAATCCCAGCCGATTTTATAGGTATTGAGATAGGATCCGTAATCTTCTTTAGAGGCTTGCAAAGGCCAATGTGGGGCTGTATAGGCTACATACATAAAAAACGGATCTCCGGAAGACCTGTTTTCCTGTATCATGCTGACAGCCGTATCACTTATTGCATCCGTATAGTAAAATTCGTCAGGAGCTTCAATTAGTTTATTTTGGGAAGTTAGTGAGTTTGGTGTATAATAGCTCCCCGATCCCAACAGGGTGCCGAAGAAGCGATCAAATCCTCTTTGCAATGGCCAGTTGGAGTTATCGCTGTTCTGTTCTGTGTTTTTATCGCTTATCAGATGCCATTTTCCTGATAAAAATGTATTGTACCCTGCTGCTTTCAGAACTTCGGCAATTGTAATACAATGATCGTTAAGTTCACCGGTATAGCTGTCCGTCCCCAGGTCCTCCACCGTCATCCAGCCCATTCCAGTCTGATGTGGATAGAGCCCTGTAATAAGTGAGGCTCTTGTCGGGCAAGATCGGGCGGCATTGTAATACTGTTTGTAGAGAATCCCTTTTTCTGCCATTGCGTCGAGGTTTGGGGTTTTTATTTCTCCTCCCATGGCTCCCATATCCGAGAAACCCATATCATCGGCAAGGATCAGAAGGATATTGGTTTTTTTCTTTTCTTCCTCCTTTTTGCAGGCGGTAAACAGGACAGGCAGTAGAAACACTGTTTTTGACAAAAGTTTTATTATATGTCGCATATCTGTAAGATACCAGAATTTAATAAAAACTCATAGTCAACAAGCTTTGTGATTTATGTAAAACATTCTTTTGCACTAAAAATGCCTTCTTGTATTCATAAAGCGTTAACCGCTAATTTGAAACAACATCGATAAATGATCGGATATGACGCCCCAGACAGGTCTGATCTCCATTCAAAAATACAATTCATCAACTGTATTTCAACCCTTAATCAAATTTAAAGGTCTGAACAAATTCATCAACAAGTCCTTCCGGGTTTGCTCGAATTGTCCAGTTGATCGGGTCATCATAGTATTCCAGCTCGTGTATAAGAACCGGTATATCCTTTCCAAATGCTTTTTTTATTATGTTTTCTCTGAAAAGTTTTTGAGTCACATCGATTACCCCCTCAATAAATTCATAATTAAAATCCTCACTTAGCTCTAAAAGTTCATCAAAAAGATCATCATCGTCATCTGCCTCATCGATTTCCTCATCCGAATAATAGTAAGGAGAATCCTCAAACCACTGCGCTAAAAATTCATCCTCTTCTCCTCCGACTACCATCAGGTCATTTTGAAGCCAAAACGCATAATTCCATTTTGCTTCAGCTTCATTGGAAGCCTTTTCTATTTGGCTTTGAACGTTTGAAATGGTATTGTAACTAAAGGTGATCATCGGAAAGCGCGGATCGTCATCTTCAGTAAAATACCAAAATGACAAAGCATAAATATCTTCCTTTTTGCTGTCAGGGATGTTTATGATGGCTGTTTTCAGCTTATTATAAGCATGTCGGAAAAATTTCTCTTTAGCATTCATGATCTGTTTTTATTTTTTTCAACAGGATTTTTAATTCATTTATATCACCTCTCAACCGGCTCATTTGTGTGTTAAATAACAAACACCAGGATGTGTTATTCGCTGGCCTTATCCAAACAAATGCCGGCACCCAGTCTTTTGTTTTCACAGTTACCAGATCGTATTGATCAAAATTATCATGGACAACTTCACAGCCCGTTTTTAGCTTCAACTCCGTCATCTTTTCATAGGATGCTTTCCAGAAATCTTCATTTGACCAATTCGTCATATCCGGACAATCCACAATATCAATTTTGATATCGCTGTTTTTGCCAAATTGGAATTCATAATCATGACCGGTCCGAAACAACTTCCATGGAGCGGGAATGGCATCAATTACAAGATTGGGAAGGTTCAATTGGTTGACTTTTTCACGTTTTTCCCGGATCATATCATCATCCTGCTCATCACCATTATCCGGAAATAACTCTTCCATATTCATTAACACTTCACAATCACAGCCTCCACCATTGTCGATAAAAAAACTCAGGTGATTGTTTATGTCGATATTTTTACTTTTCAGAAATTGGGTGGTAAGTTTGAAATCGTGTGCACACAGATCTGATTCAAGTCTGACATCCAGAAAATCAAACAATTCCTGAAAAATCTGTTGTGTAAAAGGCAAAGATGCAAGGAATTTCACTTCCTGATCTTTTTTCCAGGCTTTAATTTTCTGCTTTCTATTTAAGTTATCAGCCATTATATTTCCAATAATATAGAGGTCAAATATAAACCCAAAATATCTTATTATAATGTATTTAAACAAAAAAAGACTGCCTTTTGCCAGCAGTCTTTTTCTTCCACTCCCGGAAAGTGGATCCTGTTTTAATAACAGCCGTAGGTGTTAAAATTACAGTTTAAACCTTCACTTTGAGCTTGACTAACAACTGACAAAATAGCCTGACATCTGTATTGTGGAGGTGCGTTTTGATAAATCCCATCGATTATTGCCTGAAAATAAGCGCAATCGTGAACCGGAGGTTGGTAACATTGTACATCAATTGATTTCGAACCTACCCCTACCGGAGTACCAGGAGGTGGCCATGCTGTGAATGCCGTACAATTGATACCATGAAGCGAGGTATTGCAATTCCACGTAACATATGCTTCATACTTAAAGGTGCCTGTTTTTACCATGGTCGATTGTCCATTAGAAAACACACCTCCGGTAACCGACCAGTAATAATAGGGTGCTACGTTTGTATTTGAAGCTGTATATCTGATTGATTGGTTCGGTTGCGGAGAATCATCACCGTAGATAACAATCGTGCTCCACTGTCCGAAAGATATACCATGCAATAAAAGGATACACACTGCTACAAGCAAT
>JBNKDZ010000370.1:0-4556 GCA_050288525.1 Cyclobacteriaceae bacterium | reverse complement strand
CGTTGATGGCCCAGGATGGTGCTCTGATCGTACTTGATGGCATGAAGATGGGAACCGATGCTTCCGTATTAAACCAGATCGAGCCTTTTAGTGTCGAAAAGATCTTTGTGTCCACAAATCCAAGCGATATTCAGATGTATACCGGTTTAAATTCTGTTGGTCTGATCGAAATAACGACTAAAAGAGGGCCGGAAATAGAAATAGATGAAGACTATCCCCCTTGCAATGAGTTCGATTCATGGGTAGAAGAAGAAGACCGTAAGGGATTTTATGGAAGAAATGATTATCGCTCAACACTTTACTGGAATCCTTCTATAGAAATTAAATCAGGAGAAGAGGTAAAATTATCGTTTAAGAATTCATCTCTTCTTTCAAATGTTATAGGAACAGTTACCATTATTACAAAAGACGGAAAAATAGGCGTGAAAAAATTTGAATATAAAATAAATTAAAAGAATGGAGAGGCGGAGTTTTTCTCAGCCTCTCCGTTTTTTTTTACTCCGTATCATTTTTATTTTCCTTTTCATCTTCCTGATACATTCTATTAATTTCTTTTTTATTGTTTTTAGCACCGATGCTACTGATTACTCCGCTGAAGAATGATTTTACCAGGTAGTTGAATATGGATTTTTCCTTATTCCTTTCATAAAAGACATCTCCTTTTTTCATAAAGAAAAGATGAGGATTGTTCGAATTAATAATGAAGGTATTGGCAAAAAATGTACTTATAATGTTGCCTACACCTTTTTGTGTTTCTGTTTCCCTGTTTAAAAAGACAACCTTTAATTTATCATAGTAAAACCGCATTTCACCAATACTATAATCTTCATTTGCCTTAACGGTCATAACCAGACTTTTATTAAAGCCGCTTTTAATCTTTACTGAAGCATTGGGTTGCAGGATTCTGTTCATTTCAGTAAGATCAAAATCATCCATATTCAGGCTGTACTCATGTTTGTTCTGTGGATCATTGAGATAAAACCTGAATTTGGTATTGACTTTTCCGATGCCCATGACTTTTGCATCAGCGTTTATGTAACAGACAGGATCTTCTACGGTCTGAGGAGTTTGATTGGAAATGTTCAATACAACAGCATTCAGGTCCGTAAAGGTGATCTCTCCGGAAGATAATGCTTCTTTGGCGTGTTCCTGATATTTTATAAATCCGTTTTCCAGTTCAATAGAATCAACACGGATCGGAAAATCGGTTGTTCGTAGTAATTCCTGTGGCAGTAGGCGCCTTTCAACATGTTTGAACGGATATCGTTTGTCCCTGAATACCTCCGCATCCAATTCGTTTATGTGGATCTTTTCGACGAAAAAGCCTTTTTGATTGAGCAATTTGTCAAAATCAATTTTTTGGATTTCCACCGATTTATTTTCTATCCGGATCCAGTCCTGCTGATGTTGAAGGACCGGCCCCAGGTCATATTTTTTTACGAGTGGTATCAATGCAAAATTTCGGGCATGAACAGAAGAGTCTCTGGTGTTCAGATTGATCTCATTAATACGTACTGAGTTGAGATTGTCCGGGAATTTATAACTAAGGTTTTTAAGGTTAATGCTCAGTTCGTCTGTGTAAAACAACTTCTTGTTCGACCGAAAGTTGTCTGCGTCCAGCTTTATACCGTATCCCATAACCCACATATCCGGAATATACAGAGAGGATGATCTGCGGTCACCAACCGTCTGTGTGTTGACCTGGAAATTTGTAACGGAAAGTTTTTTTATATCAATACTTTTTAATGAAGAGCTGTCGAAAGGATATTCGGTAAGTGTAATGGACCGGGTATTTACAGAAGGTTTGTTCTTAACATCCAGCTTGCCCTGATTTATTCGTATCTGACCTAGTACCAGACGTTTTTCCTGAACCAACTTATGAAAATCAAGATTTAAAAGATTAAAATCCTCAAAGGTTATTTTCACCTTTCCTTGTGACTCTGATACTTCTCCTGTATTGTTAATGAAATAAAAACCGTTTCCTTTAATCATCTTCTTTTTTGTTGAAAGATCAAAACGGTTAATGTTCAGGAAATTTTTCTTTTTACTGTGATAGACACTAAAATAATCTCCTTTTACTTCTATGTTATCAGAGAACATAAAACGTCCGGATATAACTTCAGATCTGTTTGTGACGGACAGATCATTGATTTTGATGTGGATGTTTCTGGTTTCGATAAATGTGCTGTCATTGGCTGTTTTTTTTCTTATTTCAAGATTTCCGTTATCTAACCGAATGGATTTTAGTTCAACACCTTTTAGTAATTCGCCAAAGGAACCCGGAATGTCTTTAAGGTTAAATGGGTTTTTATTTTCAGTATCTGAAACCGGTGTTTTATAGTGAAGGAAAGGTTCTCTGATGATTAAATCTTTTGTTTCAAAAATGTTATTCTCAAAAAACCGGGGAATGTCCCAGTCGATAATCTCAGCGGATGGTATTCGGAGATGAATGCTCAGATTATCTTTCCTTCTACCAGCAGGTTTGAGATTTAATCCTTGTATCAAGGCCACATTGGGATTGCCGGAGTAGGTTACAGATCTGACTGATACCTGATGATTGAGCCCTGGTAAATTAAAGAAACTGTTTGTTAATGACAGGCTTTCAATATTTTTAATATTGATTTTTTTTGTAAGGAGATTTTTTTCTGATAAATCATATCTCAGATCAGACATGTTAAGATCAAGGCTGTCGGTTTTGAAATAATCCTTTCCTTTTTTTGAAATCTTTATTTTCCCTGCATTGGTAATAAAGCTGTGCACTGTAATTAACCTAAAAAGGTCTTCTTCTGATGATGCATGGTTCCTGGATGAGTCAGAAAGTGATATGTTTATTTCGGGTTCATTCAGGGAGACAGAACCAAGGTCGATATTCTGACTTTTGAGCACCTGGTTTATATTAAATCCTTCCAGAAAGATGTCTTTTACACGGATATTCAGGATGGAATCTTTATTTGATCCTGATCGTTCATACAGCCAGACGTTTCGGGCAGATAATGACCGGTTATTGGACGTATAGGTTATATCCCCGGAGGTAAACTGTTGTCTTCCTGATTTAAAAATAAATTCTGAAGTGCCGATATCAGCTGATATTTTTGCATTAACAAGTAAACTGTCTTTATTCAAATAGGTGCTGTCTATCATGAAATTGTCGACTTCAAGGTATATATCAGAGAATTTGATGACATCAGGGTAGGAGTGCGTCCGGTTGATGAGAGAGAATCTGCCGTCAATAAGATTGATCTTTTTTAGGTTCAACTGACGTACAAAAGGAGCAAGTGCTGAATATACATTTGAATATATTTCACGTTCGGTAATCTTACTTTTTCCGGAGGTTTTATTTCGCATTTTGGCAATACGAAGCTCCGGAGATTCAAGGTATAATTCGGATACATTTATGGTATCTTCATTGATAGCCTTTATAAGATCTAAACCATCAATGACCGAAAAAGGCAGTTTTGCATATAAGAGATTGTTTGCGGCTCCCGGATTCAAGGTGTCAAGGGGCTGTATTTTTAAGTTTTTTATGTACAACTGAAGCGGATTGGAGGAACTGCCTATTTCTTCAATTGTGACCACATGCACGCTGTCTGATAAATTCCAGGAATAGTCATGCACAATTACATCAATATTTTCATAATGTAACTCCAGCGGATTATCCGGAACTGAAGGGGCCAAATCAAAATGGTCAAGCTTGACCGATACATTGTCGATATCCAGCTTCCTGTGATCTCCGGTCCCTTCATCCAGATACTTGATGCCTGCATTCTGCAACCTGAAATTTTCTATCTGAAGCCGGTCAAAAAAGAGCTTGCTTAAAAAGGTGAATTCGGATTTTAGGGAATCTTTGACAGAATGCTTGGAAATATCAATTTCAGGATCCAGGATCTGCAGCTCCTTTATGGTTATCTCTTCGTCCTTATATGCCTTGATAAAATCAATGCCGGATATGTGTAACCCGGGAATGGTTATGTTGTATCTGTTTTTATGCTGAATGGAATCAGGGATATCGTCATCAGTAAAGATATTCAGGTTTGTAAACATAAGTTCGTCTGTCCGGGTTGACAACAGGAAATCATCAAATGTGATCGTGTGTATATTGTCTTTAAGCCGGATTCTCTGATCCTTTAACCGAAACGTCACATCATCTGTTCTGAACTTGTCATTCTGGTCATTCGAGCCTGCTGTAAACAATATATTTTTAATATCCAGAGACAGGTTGTTGACTTTTATGTTCATATACTCGGGGCCATAAATTGCCGAATGATCCAATTTTCCGTCAATAATGGAAAAGTCATTGATCTTCAGCTCTTTTAAGTATTTGGAGATAATCTTATAAAAATCACCTGCTTTGAGCGATATTTTTTTTGAGAAATCCTTTTTACGCAGATCGGTTATGCTGATGTCGGGATTTTGTATTTCAAGACCTATAATTTCAAGCCGGCGTTCAAAAATGAGGATCCAGAAATTTTTTATGATAAGATGCAGCTCCGGTATGGACGCCTCATAGACCATGTCACGATCCGATGTATACGGGTCCCAGTTTTTTGCTATGTCAG
>JBNKDZ010000369.1:0-8729 GCA_050288525.1 Cyclobacteriaceae bacterium | reverse complement strand
CATTTAAAGTATCCCTGTTGCTGGGAGCAGTTGCTGCCGGAGCCTCTCAGGAAGAACTGGACCAACTTGAAAAGATCAGTGATCTGGCAGGTATTGCGTATCAGTTGAAGGACGATCTGGAAGATTTCAATGATAAACAGGAAGATATTGTCCGCCGGGGATTTTCGTATATCCTTTCGGAATTTTTTGATGAAATGCCATCTAAAGAGCGGAAATTCAGCGAATTGCCGGATATGGACATCATTGAAGAGATAAAAAGGAAAGAGATCCCTCAACAAACAGAAAAAATCCTGGTGCAGTACATCAGAGAGCTTTATCGGGAACTGGAAAATGTACATCACCTGAAACTTAAACTTGTTCTGTACCATGTTTTTGGAAAAGTTTTTCACCGGTATCTCTAAGCTGCGTGACCTTCTGTTACGAAAAAACTCGTTTGAGTTTATGCTCCAGCATGCGCTGGCAACACTGGAAGAAAGCAATATTAATGAAATTAAGCACTTTATCCGAAGCAGACTTACGGATGAGGGCGGTTTCTCAGGCAGAGATCCCAGGCCGGATCTCTATTATTCATTGTTCGGATACTACCTGTGTGAATCCTTATCCATGCGTGAAGAGATCGATTCCATGAAAGAGTATATCCGTAAAATGGCCAACAGCGACCTGAAAGGAGTGCACCTGTACTGTGCCCTGATCCTGAATTATAAGCTGTTTGGAAAAGATCAAACGACAAAGCGCCTGAAGAAGCAGATCCTGAAGGAACTTTATACCGGAGCGGAACAACAGATTGAGTACAAGACCTTCTTAGGACTGTTCGCCTTGTACTATCTCCGTGACTGGAGAAACATCCGTCACTTTATAAAGAAAAACCTGTCAAAGATGCACCGGGATGATACGATCTTGCCAACTTCAGTAACGGCTGCCAGAATGATCCTTTTGACCCTTGACGGACAAGATGTTGATAAGGAAATTGATGATTTGAACGCCTGTTATACAAAAAACGGCGGATTTAAAGCAACGCTGAAAGCACCTGTGGAAGACATACTATCCACCTCGGTGGCTTTGTTTGCACTGAACTTTGTTAAATACTCCCTTGTCAAAATAACACCTGATGTTCTGATGTTTATTGACCAGCATTATGAAAACGGATCTTTTAAGGCTACCGGACTTGACAAGGAAGGGGATATCGAATATACATTTTACGGCATGCTGGCTTTGGGAACATTAAACAGTTAGATGACAGACACAAAAAACCATACCACCCGTTTTAACGACATTGCTCAAAAGCTGATAGAGGAACGGAATGAATATGGATTCTGGAAGGGAAAGCTTGCTTCAAGTGCGCTGGCAGGTGCCGTGGCATGTGTGGCCCTGCATCTGTACGATCCCTCACGATCAGAAAAACATGTTCATAACGGCATCAACTGGCTGGTTAAGAACATGAACGATGACGGAGGGTTTGGCGATACACCCGAAAGCCTAAGCAATATGAGCACTTCACTGCTTGTATATGCCGCTATTCATTTTTGCCCCTTTGATCCGGACAAAAAGGAGAAGGCGATTGAAAGAATGAGAACGTATTTTAACACTCAGAATATCGACCTGAACACTGAAAAACTCTCCGGATCTGTTTTGGAATTTTATGGCCGTGACTATACCTTTTCTGTTCCGATACTGACTTTTCTGGCCATTTGTAAAGCAACCGGGGAGGATGCCTACAGGTATATCCCGCAGCTTCCATTCGAACTGAGCCTTTTTCCGGCATCATTTTTCAGGTTTCTGAATCTGCAGGTGGTAAGCTATGCCATTCCGGCGTTGATCGCAGTGGGGATTGCCCTGTTCAATCATAAAAAAAGAAAAAATCCCCTGACTTCTCTGATACGCAAAGGAGCTGTAAAACCGGTACTAAAGAAACTGGAGAAGATGGTACCCGAAAGCGGCGGTTTTCTCGAAGCGGTGCCTTTGACAGCATTTGTGAGTTGCTGTCTGATGGTATCGGGACATAAAGAAAACAACGTTGTAACAAAGGGGATAACCTTCCTGCTGGATCTGCAACGGGAAGACGGCAGCTGGCCGATCGACACAGATCTGGCTACCTGGGTCACTACCCTGAGTGTGAAAGCATTCGGATCAAGGATTAATCAGTTACTGGATGCGCAACGTCAGGAAGATACCTGCCGTTTCCTGAGGTCTGTCCAAAATACCAGACCACATCCCTTCAACGGAGCTGCTCCGGGAGGATGGGGGTGGACGAATTTCTCAGGGTCTGTGCCGGACGCCGATGATACCGCCGGAACCATCCTGGCGCTTTTTGCTCTCCACAATGGCAAAAAGGATATTTCCAATGCTATACGTTCGGGGTGTTACTGGCTGATGAACCTTCAGAATCGTGACGGTGGTGTCCCAACCTTCTGCAAAGGATGGGGGAAACTGCCTTTTGACAAAAGCTGTGCGGACCTTTCAGGCCATGCCCTGCTGGCTTTGGTAAAGTCCGGAAACTTTTTGGATCTGACATCCGGAGAAGAAAAGAAGTTTACCCGGTCGATACATAAATTATTAAAATATCTCGCTGGATATCAGGGTGATGACGGAAGCTGGTCGCCGCTTTGGTTTGGCAATCAGCACCATCCGGAACATAAAAATCCGGTTTACGGCACATCCAAAGTGTGTGTATATCTCTCCGATAGCCTTCAAAGCAGAAAGCTCGCCGACACTCAGCGTAGAAAGATCCAGGAAATACTGACAAAGGGCAGGCAATATCTGCTGTCACAACAAAATGAAGACGGGAGCTGGGGTGGACAGAAAGGGATACCCGGCTCGATCGAAGAAACAAGTCTGGCTGTATCAGCGCTTGTGTCATACGATGAACAGGCCTGTGAAAAGGGTTTTGGATGGTTGGAAGAGATGACAAAAACGAATGGTTTTCCTTCCAGTCCGATTGGCTTATATTTTGCTTCTCTTTGGTATGATGAAAAGCTTTATCCGCTGATTTTTTACACAGAAGCATTAAGGAGGTATACGGATTTTGCGGATGAACAAATTCATGAAAATAAACATCTGAAAATTGAAATTTAACAGAATGATGATTTTTAAAAACAGGTTTACAGAAAGCAAGTTTGGAAAGATGAGCATGTTTGTTTTAGTGCTATTGTTTGCGTTTGCTGATGTACATGCTCAAAGTACCCCATGTGGCTCGTGGCCGATCTTCAGGGGCGACAACCAGCTACAAGGCACATCATCATGCAATCTCCCGAACAGCCTCCGATTATTGTGGAATTTTAAAACCGAGGATATCATAAAATCATCTCCTGTGATCACCAATGAACATATTTATGCCGGATCGTCTGATGGCATACTTTATTGTCTGAATATGAATGGGAAGCTTGTGTGGAAATATACAACCGAGTCATCAATAGAAGCTTCACCGCTTATTCTGGAAAACAGCGTGATATTCGCCACACTTGATGGTAAAATTTATGCACTGGATGCTACAACAGGAAAATTATTATGGGAATATGCAACAGAGTCGCAGGTGATCGGATCAGCCAATTATTTTGTTTCCGAAGGTAAATACCGGATTGTGGTGGGGAGCTATGATACCAATGTCTATTGTCTGGATGCCAAAACAGGTAATCGGTTATGGATGTATCCTACCGGAAATTATATCAACGGGTGTCCGACAGTATACAAAAACAAGATCTTTGTGGGAGGATGTGACTCGTTCCTGCATGTAATCGGATCGGATGGCAAAGGGATGGAAAAGATCGAGCTCGGCTCCTATGTGGCCGGATCGGCATCGGTTTATGACGGTCATCTGTATATCGGAAATTATGACGGCGATCTGATATCGGTAGACCTTTCGACAAACAAACTGAACTGGAAGGTCCCGCCTCAACAGAATGGGGCAGCCATCGTTTCTTCACCAGCTGTAAATAAGGATCTTGTAATATTTGGCTCAAGGGATAAGGCCGTTCATTGCCTGAACAGGCAGACAGGCAAGCAGGTCTGGAAATTCAGTACACTTGGGCATGTGGATGCTTCGCCTATACTTCTGAAAGATAAAGTGATCGTTGCATCCATGGATGGCAGGATTTATCTGGTGGATGTTGCTACAGGAAAACAGCTTTTTAGTTACGAGATCGGAAGTTCTCTGTCTGCATCACCGGCTATTACAGAAAACCATCTGGTAATTGCAGCAGAAGATGGCAGGGTGTATATGTTTGGCAAATAATGCATTTGTTTGAATAGTTACAGGGCTTAAAAACATTAAAATCATGAAAATAGCATATATCGTACCCGGATCAGGCGGAACATTTTATTGCGGCAACTGCATGCGTGACAGTGTGTTTATCCGCGAAATCCGAAAGCTGGGGCATGACTGTTACCTGATCCCCCTGTATCTGCCTCTTGCAGTCGATGAAGATATCAACATTGATCATACACCTATTTTCTTTGGGGCTGTAAACACCTATCTGAAACAAAACTTTCCCGTGTTCCGCAAAGCACCTGGCTGGGTGGACAAGATCTTTGACTCTCAACCGGTACTTAAATTCGCAGCAAAAAAAGCAGGTTCAACCCGTGCACACGGACTGGAAGAGATGACCATTTCGATGCTGAAAGGCGAACATGGCAAGCAGGCCAGCGAACTGGAGATTATGCTGGAATGGATGCAAAAGCACACCAAACCGGATGTGATCCACTTGTCCAATGCTTTGTTGTCGGGAATGGCTCCGGCAATGAAAGAAGCCCTGAATGTGCCGGTTGTATGCTCGTTTCAGGATGAGGACGTATGGCTCAATGACATGCGTGAACCATTCAGACAAGAATCCATCGATCTGATCAATAAAAACGCAGAACATATCGATGCCTTTGTCTCGGTAAGCGATTTTTATAAGGAAGAAGTGCGTAAGCTATTCTCTTCAAAGGTGATTGAGAAGACACACCGCATTTACAACGGGATTGATGTGGATGTAAAACCTGTTACGACAGAAAGGGCAGGGCATACCATCGGTTTTATGTCCAGAATGAATGAAGCTTCAGGTCTGGGCATATTGGTGGATGCGTTTATTCTGTTGCATCAGGACCCGGAAAATAAGGATCTGAAACTGCGTATCACCGGAGGGAAAACGAGTGATGACAATAACTTTATAGCCGGATTGAAGAAAAAGATCCAACAAAACAATTTATCGGAGAAGGTTGATTTTACGGATGAATATTCCGGAGAACCGAAGCACCATTTTTATAACGAAATAACCCTGTTTTCCATGCCGGCCATTCATCACGAAGCGTTTGGCATTCAGCTGATCGAGGCCCTGGCTGCCGGAATACCGCTGGTTCAACCAGTAGGAGGGGCGTTCCCTGAAATCATTAACCAGACAGGTGCGGGCGTTCTGTATGAGCCTAATACACCAGAAAAGCTTGCTAATGCCTTCAATAAGCTGCTAAAAGACGAAAAACGTTATCAGGAAGTCAAGAACAAGGCGTTTAGCGGAGTGAAAGAGCATTTCAATATTGAATATCAGACCGAAAAAATACTTAAATTGTACCAATCACTTTAATACAATTGTATGATCCTGACACTGGAAAACATATCAAAATCCTACGATCCCGTAGCTATGGAACACAGAAAGGTGCTGGATGGCCTGTCGCTGAATGTTAAAGCAGGTGACACCCTATCCATCCTCGGACCTTCCGGGATCGGCAAATCGACATTGCTCAACATCATCGGTCTTTTGGACAAACCGGATACCGGAAGTGTAATCCTTGAAGGCAAGGATGTGTCCGGTCTGAATGATAAGGAACTTTCAGGCATCCGGAATACCGAAATAGGATTCATCTTCCAGTCACATCACCTTCTGCCACAATTCAACATCCTGGAAAACGTCCTTATCCCGGCAATACCTCAAAAAAATAATGCATACGGGGTTAAAGAGCTGGCAATGGAACTGATTGAAAAGGTGGGTCTGAAAGATCATATGCTACACCGTCCAGGACAGCTGTCTGTGGGCCAGTGCCAGCGGGTAGCCGTAATACGTGCCCTGATCAACAACCCCAAACTTGTACTTGCCGATGAACCGACCGGATCACTGGATGAACAGAATGCTGATGCACTTTCCGATCTGCTGCTTGACCTGAACAAGGAACACAATGTGTCCCTGATCGTGGTCACCCATTCTGCCTCCCTGGCGTCTAAAATGAATACTGTTTACCACCTGAAAGAAGGAAAACTTCATGAGACACGTTAAGCTGATCCTGAAAAGCCTGCTGTACTATCGAAAAACAAATCTTGCCCTGATCCTGAGCACCGCGTTGTGTGTCACGATCATCTCAGGAGCGTTGATCATTGGGGATTCCATCGATTACAGTCTGAAAGAACTGGCGTCGTCACGATTGGGCAAGGCGAAATTTGCAATGGTTACAGGAAACAGGTTTGTCCGGAATCAACTGGCAGATGATCTTGCCCAAAAGCTGAATACGGCTGTTTACCCGGTGCTTCAGTTACAAGGGATCGTATCAGCCAATGGGGGAGAAAAAAGAATTAACAATGTTCAGATTAATGGGGTACGTGACGATTTCTGGAATTTAGGAGATTCCGATCCGGACTTGGCATTAGGTCCTGATGAAATAATTCTGAACCAAAAAACAGCTGAAAAGCTTGGGGTGGGAACCGGAGATGCATGTCTGGTTAAAATTGAAAAGGTTAGCCGGATATCGCTCGAAAATCCATTCGTTAGTGATAAAAAAACATTTGTAACACTACGGGCAACCGTTAAATACGTGCTTCCCGAGGATATGCTCGGTCGATTCAGCATAAAGACCGACCAGATCGTTCCGTACAATATTTTTGTTTCACTGGATTATCTGAATGAAAAAATGGAACTCCGGGGCAGCGCTAATTTGCTGTTAGCAGAAGATAACAGTTCCAAATTAAAGACATCCGCATTGAATGAAATGCTCAAGGAAGTATGGCAACCAGAGGATGCGGGGCTAACCCTGAAAGGGCTCCCGGATCAGCATCAGATCGAATTGCTTTCAGACCAGGTATTTGTTTCCCGTAATATTGAAAGGCTTGCCGGGGATGTTGGTGTGAAAACCTTTCTGTTGATCACCTATCTGGTTAACGACATCTCCTTTAAAAACAATTCGATACCATATTCATTTGTCACAGGATCTGGTGATGATTTCGTGCAACAAAACCTTTCGGAAAAGGGCATCATTCTGAACCGGTGGGCCGCTGAAGATCTGGGTGCAGGTATCGGTGATACGGTAACAATGGATTATTTTACGTTTGGTCCCTTGAGGACGCTTGAGGAGAATGCTTCTTCCTTCGTGGTTGAAGACATTACAGAAATCGAAGGCTATGCAACAGACAAAGACCTTATGCCTTCCTATCCCGGTATGACTGATGTAGACAATTGCCGCGACTGGGATGCCGGTATTGCCATCGACCTTGACAAGATCCGGGATAAGGACGAAGCATACTGGGATACGTATAAAGGCACACCCAAAGCCTTTATCAACCTGAACACCGCACAGAAGCTTTGGGAAAACAGATATGGCAGGCTTACAGCCATCCGTTTTGCGGATGATATTCCAATAAAGGATCTGGAGAACAAACTCAAAGAAAATATTGACCCTTCTACGCTGGGATTTGCCTTTAAAGATGCAGGTTCCGAAGGATTTAAAGCAGCTGATAACGGGGTGGATTTCAGTCAGTTGTTTATCGGTCTGAGCTTTTTTGTGCTCTTGTCGTCGTTATTGCTTATCGCCATGTTGTTTTATAACAGTGTTGAAACGCGTAGTGAAGAAATAGGGCTTTACAGGGCTGTAGGAATTGGACCGGGACAGATACGATATTGGCTGATGGCAGAAGGCGTATTCATTGCATTTACCGGAAGTGTTTTTGGGATAATCGGAGGGATCGTTTACAATAAGATCATGCTGGAAGCAGTCAATTCGATATGGTTTGATATCGTCAGAACTTCCATTTTGCATATAAAAATACTGCCAGGAACCGTAATTATGGGTTTTGCGATCGGTATGTTGTTATCCGTGGCTACCATGTATCTTTCCCTTCGCAAAAAAATGCTGTTTTCCATTGTTGACCTGGTGAAAAATTCTCCGGAATATAAAATGGCTGTTTCCCGACGTTCATCCGGAATAAACAAATGGGTGGTTATTTCAGGGATTACACTGATTTTTGTAATAGTTGGTTTACGTTTGGCAGAAATATTTGTGAGTGATACCATGATGTATTTCGTGCTGGCATCTCTGTTTATGGTGATCGGTATTTCCGGATACAATTTGGTATTAAACTCCGGTAAACGATCAGGGGCTTCGGGTATGGATCTTTTTGTGATGGTGAAACGAAACATCCTGCTGAACCGGTCACGTTATATGCAGATCGTTATCATGTTTACGGTCGGGGTGTTCCTGGTGCTATCTACCGGTGCCAACAGGCAATATCTTTTATTCTCTTCCTCAGATAAAGCTTCCGGAACGGGAGGGGCCATGTTTTATGCAACAACATCCATTCCTGTAGTCTATGACCTGAACAATCCTGAGATCAGGTCAAAATTCAGTCTGGATACGGAAGCCACCGGCGATATGCATTTTCTCCAATGCAAAATGCTCGAAGGCGATGAGGCCAGTTGTCTGAACCTGAACAGGGTTTATCACCCTCGGGTTCTGGGAATTGACGCAGCCTACCTCGATCAGCAGGGCATGTTTTC
>JBNKDZ010000368.1:0-3270 GCA_050288525.1 Cyclobacteriaceae bacterium | reverse complement strand
TTTCGAGGACTTTCAGGGCAGTGGCCAGTCCTACAATACCTCCTCCAATAAATACTATGTCATACATTACGTCAGGAATTTATACCATTTTAAAAAACCGGGCTAAGTTATGAGATTTGGAATAACAATTCAGAGAAAAAGGCATTTTAAATTCAATAAAAACCGAATTATTATAAAAACATGATAATTCTCATTTTATCCCGAAGGGGTTCGTGCTATTTTTGCGGCAATTTCAAATGATTCATTTCCATTTAACAATATAATAGTAAGACATGATTAAATATACGAGTGCCGAAGAAGCTGTAAAGGTAATAAAAACAGGGGATAGAGTGCATTTGAGTAGTGTTGCAGTTACGCCACACAAACTCATTAATGCTATGATTGAGCGTGGTAGGAATAAGGAGATCAAAAACGTTAAAATACAACATATTCATACCGAAGGACCTGCTCCTTATGCTGATCCCGAGTTTGAAGGAATTTTTCAGCTTGAATCATTTTTTGTTGGGGCTAATGTGAGAAAGCAGACACAAATGGGATATGCCGATTATATCCCGGTGTTTTTAAGTGAAACACAAAAGCTTATTCGACAAGGTTATTTAAAAGTGAATGTCGCTATGGTGATGGTTTCACCTCCGGATAAACACGGATTTGTGTCCCTGGGAACATCTGTTGATGCTACCCTGGCGGCTATTGAAAATGCTGATTATGTGATTGCTCAGGTAAACAAATTTGTTCCGAGAGCATGGGGCGATGCTATGATAAGCATCAAAGAAATTGATTACTTCGTTGAGCAAGATGATCAACTTTATATTTTTGACAATCCTCCATTGACAGATGTTGAAAAACGAATTGGTAAAAATGTTGCCGAGTTGGTTGAAGATGGCGCTTGCCTTCAGATGGGAATTGGTGGTTTGCCAAACGCTGTTCTTGCGGAACTGACAAATCATAAAAACCTTGGTGTACATACCGAAATGTTTTCAGACGGTTTATTGCCACTCGTAGCCAGTGGTGTAGTGAACTGTAAAGAAAAACAGATCGACAAAGGTAAGATTGTTGCTTCCTTCCTGATGGGTACTCAGGCATTGTATGACTTCGTTGACGACAACCCGATGGTAGCTATGATGGATGTGGCTCATACAAATGGAATACCTGTAATACGTAAAAACAAGAAAGTAACAGCTATTAACTCGGCGCTTTCTGTAGATATTACCGGTCAGGTTTGTGCCGATTCCATCGGAACCAAGTTCTATTCAGGAGTAGGAGGTCAGATCGACTTCATCAGGGGCGCCGGACATTCGGAAGGAGGAAAGCCGATTATCGCCATGCCTTCTGTGACAGCCAAAGGAGTTTCAAAAATCACTCCTACGCTGATCCAGGGAGCCGGTGTTGTAACCACAAGGTCGAATATGCATTACCTGGTAACAGAATTCGGAGCCGTAAATCTTTACGGAAGAACGTTGCAGGACAGATCGAAACTCATCATTTCGATTGCACATCCGGATCATCAGGAAGAACTGGATAAAGCAGCTTTCGAGCGTTTTGGCAGTCACTATCACTTTGTTGCTGAATAGTAATTTAAGAAAATAAAAAAAGAGGCCATCTGTTTCAGGTGGCCTCTTTTTTTATTCCGGATTCAAATCTCCTCTTGCTAAATACTCAAACTCCAAACTGTTAAGGTTTGTTATTTGTCTTTTTCTTTTTTAAAATCCAAAGAAACAGAGTTGACACAATACCTCATGCCTGTTGGCTGTGGCCCGTCGTTAAAAACATGCCCCAGGTGCCCGCCACATTTGGAACAAACGATCTCAGTGCGCACCATCCCATGACTTTTATCCAGTGTCTCTCCGATGGCAGAGGTGTCAATTGGTTTAAAGAAGCTGGGCCATCCCGATCCGGATTCGTATTTGGTGTCCGAGCTGAATAATTCGGCTCCGCATGCGGCACAAATGTATACGCCATCTTCATGGTGATCGTAAAACTTACCAGTGAAGGCCATTTCAGTGCCTTTTTCCCTGAGAATCCTGTATTGTTCAGGTGTCAGGGTTTTTTTCCATTCTTCTTCACTTTGTGGATTTGTGCAATTCATATTACTGCCAGTTAATGTTTCTGTATTACTGCTTTCTGTATCCTGACCGTGCATAGTCATGTATGAAAACAAAAGCATCAATGAAAGAACCAATGATTTTGCCATAATGTTTTTATTGGTATTAACCCTTCTTCAGGCAAAAGTGTTGAGGAGATGCAGGATTTTAACTATGAAAGGTCGTGTAGAAGACACTGTTTAAATCTCAACGTCGTGGTTCGTGTACTCACCATAGCCGTCTGCCTAAGGGAAAAAGAATAGAAAAAGCCAACAAAAAGCCGGCTATGGTGTCCGCACAAAAAACCACTACCAATTACACAGAATCATTGTACCTGAATTACAACTTCATTTTTACTTTCTTAACCCGCTTGCTCGATTTGTTTTTTTTAGGATTGTAGGGTTTGTTGTGTGATACAGGTTTGTGGATTTTTGTGGTACGGCTTCCGGAGCAGGAAACATTAAGGAAGCATCCGGTAAGGATGATTTGTATTCCTAAAAAATAGGTGAATTTTCTAAAATTCAGTGTTAGTTTTATTCCCTGAATGAATCGCATGCACAAAAGGATTTTTTATTAGAACATAAATTTGCAGATAATATTGTTAATACACAAAAAAAAAGGGCTGCTGGCGCAACCCTCTTTAGCACATAATTAGTCTAAAAAAACAAACCTCATATCATTTGTAGATCAACTGCATGTTTTTTTTCATTTTTCCATCCTGAAGAATATTCAGGTAGTATTCTCCCTCCATCGAGCTGTTAAGAAACGTGTTGTAGTTATATCCGAAAACCGGATTTATCGTTTTTTCATAAGTTTTTGTTTTCTCTGAGTTTAACAATTGAATCGTGGCCGGTTTTTTATCAGGTGATGCATATTCTACCCTGAAAACGTTGCAATACGGATCAGAGCTCATGAAGTCCTTTCCAGGATCGTCGGATAGTATTTTTGTCATAGTCCCCAGGGCGGTCTCATTCATCATGGTTTCGGGAGACAATTTAAATGATTCTTTGATGCCACTAACGGAAGTCTCTTTCCATGCGTTACGATCGGCGGATGGCCTGGTTAACACAATAAAGAAGTCGTTTACAAGTGAGGAGGCTGTTGAAGGTGATTTTTCGGGATGTGTGCCATCCGTAAAACTTGTACGATAGATTACCGGACCTTTTTTATTGATTACGTAAATCCACAT
>JBNKDZ010000367.1:0-5769 GCA_050288525.1 Cyclobacteriaceae bacterium | reverse complement strand
CTTAAACTGGAAGAATGCATGCCAGCATTACGAGGGAGTATACCCAGAGAAAATATTGCCAATCAGTTGTTGCTCCTAAAAAATGAATTAAAGGAAGAACTTGACAAGGTACAAAGAGAGGATTTACTCGATTTCAGCATGTTTACTCCGGAAAAATTTGATTCGGCAACCTATCGGCTAACCTACAATACCATAAGTACTCTGAGAAAACGGTATCTGATACGATATGACAAATTCAGCAAGAAAAAAGAAACAATATTCAGAAAAGCCACATCGAGCCAAAAACATCCGGACAAATATTTCCTGCGGCTAAAAACCAACTATTCCAATCAACAATTATCCAACATCGTCAAGAACAACACCAGTACCGTGCGGATTCTGGAATTCAGAAATAAGCTTATCCGAAAGATCGATCCGATATACTCTGACCCCGAAATGCCTTCCAATCCTTTCAATTTCAGGACACACTATTATGCTCCGAGAAAAGTTTTTATGGGGTCCTATTTTGACACCTATGGTTTTAACCTGATCATCATTTGGATCATGACAATTTTATCTTTAATTGCATTATATTTAAATGTATTAAAGTCCATCGTAAAATTATTTGAAACAATAAGTGAAATAAATATTTATAAATATGTCGCAGCGAATCAATATATCATCAGGAAGCGTTTGGGAAGATAAGGTCGGCTACTCAAGAGTAGTTAAAATCGGCAATCTTATTGAAGTTTCAGGCACCACCGCGATTGACGATCAGGGGAAAGTACAGGGAAAAGGCAGTTTTTACGATCAGACAAACTATATCCTGGGTAAAATAGAAACGAATCTTCAAAAAGTCGGGGCCTCTCTCAATGATGTTATCCGGACGCGTGTTTTTGTGACAGACATTAGCCAGTGGGAAGAGGTAGGAATGGCCCATGGAACCTATTTTAAACACATAAAACCCGTCACTTCAATGATCGAAGTAAGCAGGTTAATCGATCCGGAACTTCTGGTCGAGATAGAAGTTACGGCATTTGTCAAAAAATAAATTTCTCTAAACAAAAAATATGTACCTTGCAGATTATCCATGATCATTCTGGAAAGGGTGACATATATTCATTTATTATTAAAATGATTCATTCGCTATGAATAGCCTGATAAACAATTTTACCCTGATAATTATTTGTATATTTTTTATGAAATGTAATTCCCATCCCGAAATGAATAAAGAAATAGTGCATTTTGACCCTCCTGTAAGTTTTGAGAAAGCCGGAGAATGGGCAGATAGTATTGTTTCGGCTATGACTCTTGAGGAAAAGATCAACTTCATAGGAGGCGACCGGATATTTTTTACCAATGCGATACCAAGGTTAAACATTCCGGCAATTGAAATGTCAGATGCCACCCAGGGATTAAGACTACTGAAAACATTTGAATATGATGGCGTGAAGTATGAATATGAAGATATCCTTCCAAAATCTACCGCCTTCCCATCACCGATACTGCTCGCTTCAACCTGGAATACAGCTTTATCAAAATCGTATGCACATGCCCTTGGTGAAGAATGCAGGGCTGGAGGAATTCCCGTATTACTTGGGCCGGGAATGAACATATACAGGATTTCACAATGCGGAAGAAATTTTGAGTATTTTGGAGAAGATCCGTTTCTTGCCGCCAGAATGATCGAAAACTATGTCGTTGGCCTCCAAAATACAGGTACCATAGCTACGCTAAAGCACTTTGTCGCCAACAACTCCGATTTCTACCGGAAAAGAAGCAATTCTGTGGTCGATGAACGTACGTTAAATGAAGTCTATGCGTATGCTTTTAAATCGGGCATCGATGCCGGCGCTATGGCGGTAATGACAGCATATAATCAGGTAAACGGAGAATGGTGCGGACAAAGTAATGAAATCATTACCAATCTCCTCCGAAAGAAACTTGGCTTTAAATGGATGGTTATGACAGACTGGTGGTCTGTATATGATGGAAAATCGCTAATTAAATCCGGACAGGACATTGAAATGCCCAACCGTATTGCAACGGCAAATGCAGATGAATTAATACAAAACGGAGACATAAAGGAAGCAGATCTCGACCGCATGGTAAAAAGCTTGTTGCGTACTTTATATGCCATGGATGCGTTTAACCGAAAACCCAATAAGGATCTGTTAAAGAAATATGCCGAACATGAAGAAGTTGCCCTGAAAACTGCCAGAGAAGGGATTGTATTGCTCCGAAACGAAAACAATATCCTCCCTCTGCAGGGTGGGAACTCAAAAATACTTCTTACAGGTGATAATATCGACACGATCGGTACCGGAGGAGGCTCTGCATTTGTTGAAGGATTTAATCAGATTACAATTGGTGAAGCATTAACCAATGAATTCGGAGATCAGCTAATGATCATTAATGATCCTTCGGATGATACCATAAAAATGGCCGACATTGTAATTTATTGTGTGGCAACTGCAGACAGCGAAGGTTCTGACCGACCATTTGAACTGCCTGAAGAAAAAGAATCCGGAATACTAAAAACTGCCAGACTAAATCCGAATACCATTGTAATTGTAAATTCCGGAAGCGGTATAAATATGAGTGCCTGGAACGAAAAAGTAAAGGCGATCCTGTATACCTGGTATTTTGGACAAAATGGAGCAAAAGCCATTGGAGAGATCCTGTCAGGTAAAGTAAATCCTTCCGGAAAGCTCCCCATAACCATAGAAAAAGATTTCTCCGATTCTCCGGGATACGGATATATTCCCGAAGGTGACAGTTTATATGAAGGATGGGCTGATGATTCGAAAAGAGATGTATTTGACGTAAACTATAATGAAGGCGTGTTCGTAGGGTACAGGTGGTATGAAAAGAAAAAAATAGAACCTTTGTATCCCTTTGGTTTTGGGTTGTCATATACCAGTTTTAAATACAGCGAGATAAAAACATCCATGACCACGGTAGGCCCTGATGACACGTTTGAGATTACATTCTCCCTGAAAAACACGGGAAGCCTGCCAGGCGCTGAGATTGTGGAATTATATGTTGAGGATGTCGAATCGTCTCTCCCCAGACCAATCAAAGAATTGAAAGGATTTAAAAAGATCCCGCTGATACCCGGAAAGGAGATTCGTGTAGGCATTCTACTCAATAAAGATGATCTCTCCTTTTATCATCCTGAAAAAGGTGGTTGGGTAGCCGAACCAGGTAAATTCAGGATCTATATAGGATCTTCATCGGTTGATCTCCCGCTTGTGAAGGAAATCGAATATAAGGAAATTGCAGATTAACAACATATTAAAAGAGGCTACCTCATTGGAGATAGCCTCAATATTTTTTTATTAAAATGCTACTTTAACTCCTGCATAAAGCATTTTTCCCGGATACACCGGAATGGTCTCTCCGGCTATTCCTCCAAGATCCGGCATCCAGATGTCATCACCCAGTATATTGTCGCCCTGTACATAAACCGACAGGCTCTGACCAAAGTCAAGATCCAACAGGTTGACCAGATCAAATGCACAATAGAGACTCAATTTGTTATATGCATCCGGATTCGGATTCAGGATCGCATCAAATCGTTCATCCAGAGATCCCTGATATACATTGAATAAACTAACCGTAACTCCGTTATATCCCTGGTAACTGATTCCTGCTTTCGCTCCGAAATTTGCTACCGGTGATACATTTTTGTTCCCATCCTGATCTTCATTGCTCTGGTAAAGGGTTGAGGCTGTAAACAGAATTTCATTGTTTATATAGTATTTCCCTTCCAGTTCAACACCCTGAATATTAAATTCCCCTGTATTTCTGTAAATACCCGGTACAACAGACCTGTCCGGCACAATGATATTCGTCTGATTGCTGATAAAGTAATTTGCACGTACCTGGAACTGGTCACCCTGGTAACTGACACTTAAATCAAAATTCCCAACCTTTTCTGGTACCAGATCCAGGTTTCCTGTTAATGCCGGGTGCATCAGCCCCAATTCATTTATACTCGCTGCCCTGAAGGCCTGACTATAAATAGCTTTAACATTTAAGGATGATACCGGATACCATATCAATCCGGCTCTGGGGACTATATCAAGATCTACATTTTCAACTTTATTCGCCTGCAATCCTCCGATAAACTTCAGGTTGTCTAGCACGGCATAGTTGAGTTGTGCATATATCCCCAGATTGAATTTCTCTTCATCTGAAATGGTTGTAGATGGTTCGGTGGCTAAATACACCTCCTGACCTTTGATCTTATTAAACACCCCTCCGAAAATCAGCTTTGACTTTTCTCCAAGACTCACGAAATTGGTCCACTCTGCTACCATATCGTTGGACGTCCGTTCAATAAACGGATATCCAACTGTTTTAAGTTTTGCGGGGGTTATTGACAAATTGAAATCCATATTCCAGTTGTCATTTACTTCCATGCCATAACCCAAATTTGTGTAAAATTTATTCCATTTTGTCTGTCCGAGGTTTCCTCTTACAAAATTCTGCGTCTCCCATTGATTATAAGATGATGTTAGTTTTAATCCTTTATAATCCAGACTTAAAAAAGCGCTGGCTCCATGATTCGGTATTGTTACATCATATGTTGTTGTTGTGCCTGGTGACGGACTATGTACATATTTCACATCCCAATCTGCTTTCTTCAAATACCGGACCGCTCCGACAACACTCAAACCGGATGATTGAACTCCAAAGTCACTATTTCCACCTAACGATCCGCCATTCCCCGCCAATCCGGATAACGATACTCCTTTCTTTGTGTCTCGCTGGGTAATGATGTTGATAACACCTGAAAAAGCATTATTACCATACAATACAGATCCAGGGCCTTTAATTACTTCAATTCTTTCAATGATATTCACCGGAAACGTCTCTAACAAGTCACTGCTGATCCCTCCCTCCAGAATCTCGCGTATCGGCCGGCCGTCAATCAAAAACAATATATGGCTCCCGGTTACTTTGATCTGATCTCCCCGTGCGGATATAATGCTCCGATCCGAAAAATAGCTGGTGGAAGTTGCCAATCCCGGCACACGTTCCAGAATATCACTTAGTGTAGTTCCCCCAAACCTCTTTAGTTCATCCCTGGATATAACAGACACAATACCCGGGGCATCCATAAGCCTCTCCTTCGACTTTGAGGCAACCGTTATTTCAACGTTTAACAACTCCTCCAACGATAGCTCTTCAAGATCTTTGATCTCACTGGAAATCTGAATCTCATCTTTTTCTTTCTCTGCTCCTTTCTGACCATATGTTAAATTACCAAGACCAAGAAAAAGAACGCATATCAAAACCTCTTTCACATTCTTCATAGACTATTCACATTGTTGTATATCGTTATATAGGATATTTGCCAACATTGTAATTCAGGTATTGAGCTTATAATGTTCTTACATAAGTATTTTACGTGATGTTATAATGCGATTAATTATCAGTATTATTTAATTTTACAGAATATTATACCTGTTAAATCAGAAATGAAAAATTAACATTCCAACAATTATCCAATGCACTCTATTCCTCTGGTTAAAAAAAATTAAGAATAGTAAAATAAATTACATATCCAAAATCGAACTTATTTTTCGGCTTTATTATGTGCAACTATTTTATGGTATAATTATAAATAATTCAACTTCAGGGATTGGACCAGTAATTCAAAAAAGAATCCGGTCCAACATTCAGAACCGGATTGCAATCTTTCTTCTATTTTTTTATTTAGAATGCTACTTTAACTCCTGCATAAAGCATTTTTCCCGGATACACCGGAATGGTCTCTCC